>DATKNH010000112.1 GCA_035541455.1 Syntrophorhabdales bacterium | reverse complement strand
CTTTCAAGGTCGTCTTTGGAATAAAACTCGATGATCAGCTTTCCTTTATTTCTCGCGTAGGTGACCTGTACCTTTGTTTTTAGAGCATCCATCAAGGCTTCTTCAATATCACTATAAGGGCTTCTGCGAAGGGTTCCTGCCTTGCGGGCGCGTTCAACTTCGCGCACCGAAGCCCCTTCGCTCAGTATTTTCTTGACGTATTTTTTCTGCTCCGCCTCATTCTTGAGCGTGATGAGAACCCTCCCATGCCCTGAGGTGAGCTTTCCATCTGAGATCAGTCCCTTGACCCACTCCGGCAGTTTCAGCAGCCGTATAATGTTGGAGACAGAGCTTCTCTCAATGCCGATCTTTTTGGCGAGTGCCTCGTGCGTATAACCAAACTCATCGACGAAGCGGGTGTAAACGGTTGCCAGTTCTATGGGCGAGAGGTCTTCCCGCTGTATGTTCTCGATAAGGGCCATTTCGAGAGATTCTCTATCATCGACGTCCTTGACGATAACCGGGACCTCCGTGAGCCCGGCTATTCGACACGCCCTGAATCTACGCTCGCCTGCTATGATTTCGTAGCCGTTCTCCTTTTTTCTGACGAGGATCGGCTGCAGCAAACCTTTTTCTTTTATGGAGTTGGCGAGGTCCTCCAGGGGCTCTTGTCTGACAGTGAGGCGCGGCTGCCGAGGGTTGGCCTTAATCTGGGCCACGGGGACGAGAGTGGTCGTCCCTTTCTCCTCGATATCCTTCAGAATGGCAGATAAGCCCTTGCCAAGAGGATCTTTCTTACGCATCTAGTTTCTGCTTGATGAGATTTCGGCTGCAAGCTCCAAATAGCTTTCTGCGCCTTTGGAGTTTATATCATAGAGTACCACAGGTTTTCCATAGCTGGGCGCCTCACTCAATCTTACGTTCCGGGGAATCACGGTGTTAAAGACCTTGTTGCCCAGATGGCGTCTTGCTTCCTCCATTACTCGGAACGAGAGATTGTTCCTTTTGTCGAACATTGTCAGGAGCACACCCAGTATTTCCAGGTCAGGGTTCACGCGCTTCTTGATGATGGTGATCGTCTTGAGAAGAAGCACGAGACCTTCCAGGGCATAGTACTCGCACTGCAATGGTATGAGCACGTAGTCGGATGCGGCCAGGGCATTGACAGTGAGCAGCCCAAGGGAAGGCGGACAATCAATGATGATATGCGACTGCTGATCCTTCAATTCCGACAACGCACTTTTCAGGACCATTTCCCTGTCCTCGTGATCGAGAAGCTCAACCTCGACGCCGATGAGGTCCGGATGAGACGGCGCGAGAGAGAGGTTCGGAGCCTGTGTCTCAAGAACGATTTCCTTCATGCTCTTCTTGCCGATCAGCACATCGTAGATAGTTGATGAGAGTTTGCTATACGAGACGCCGACGCCGCTGGTTGCGTTACACTGAGGATCCATGTCGACGAGCAACGTCTTTTTCTCTGCAATGGCTATAGAGGCGGCGAGGTTGACGGCGGTTGTTGTTTTTCCCACGCCGCCTTTTTGGTTCGCAACGGCAATAATCTTTCGCATCGACCAAATACATTAGCACAAATGGCCCAAACTATAAAATTTTTTGTACCCTGTCAGTTTGAACCACCGGCCATCTTTCTGTAGACGAAGAGTTGGTACTCTTTAGGGTTCTCAGGGAGGCGGTAGTGTCGAGCAGTCTCCAGGTGAAAGCCGGGGAAGGCTCCGGCTCTTTCAGTGAGTCCTTTGAGAAGGTACGCCGCGCCTCCTTCGTTCAGGTGCTTTCCGCCTGTCTTGAGTATGAGGCTCGACGATCCAAACCCCTTGCTCAACAGAGCGTCCACGCAGAGTGGCTCCAGACTTTCGATACGTCCCTGGATGAGAGAAAGGTTGGGGAGTTTGAGACTCCTTTTGATGTGTCTCTGGAACTGAATCTTCCTGAGGGACTTATCAACGGAAAACATCTGCATTGTTTCATCGATGATCGCAAGGGTGAGCGCCAAAATCCCGTTTCCTGAGCCTATGTCGACGGCTACCCTGACGTCTTTGATCACGCTGGAGAGGAAAAAGGCGTCGTAAAGAAGCTCCCGGATCACCCACTCAACCGGCCGTTTCGCAGTGAGATTGACGCGTCTGTTCCAGCGATCCAGTTCCTGCATATAGATGGAGAGCTTCTCCACGGTGGATGGTGAGTGCACAATGCTGAAGAAACCCAGCCCTTGTTGTATCAATGTCTCTGAAGAATTGGTTTTCAATTGTCGCCCACCTTGCCGCTCGCCGCACTTCTTTGCGTTGCGTGCAGTCGCCAGCCTTTAAGTACATTAGCATAAGTAGCGCTCTTCTGTTATACTAAGCCTCATGCGTAAAACTGCAGTACTGCTTTTGGTTCTTGCGTGTCTTTTACCGCTCTCCTGCTCTAAAAAGACCGTAACAAAGAAAGTCGACAACCCGGGCGTGATTTACGTCGAGGGCGTGGAGTTGATGAAGAAGAAAAAATGGGATCAAGCCATAGCCAAGTTTGCGCAAATCAGAGAGAATTATCCTTTCGACCCCATGGCTGACGTGGCGGCAGTCAAGCTCGGCGACGTTTACTTCGAGCGAAAAGAGTATCTGATGGCATCCAGCGTGTACACCGATTTTCTCAACTCCCACCCTGACGACGAGAATGCTCCCTACGTGCTCTGGCGTCTGGGAGAGTCTTTTGACAAACTTTCCTTAACCATAGACAGAGACCAGACCTATACGCTCAAAGCCATTGAAAGGTTTACGTACCTTCAGAACAGATACCCTGAGACGCAATATGCCAAGGACGCGGCTGTGCCTTTGCAGCGAATGACCCAGAAACTCGCTGATCGGGAGTTGTACGTCGGAGAATTCTACTACAAGACCGGTAACTATAATGCTGCCGTGACCCGGCTGGAGTACTTCATTACCAAGTATCCGACAGCGAAGGGCATCGACCAGGCATACTTTATACTTTCAGCATCCTACAAGGAACTCGATGAGCCCCAGAGGGCCAACCTGTATCACGAGAGGCTGGTCAAAGAGTATCCTGACAGCCCGCTTCTTGCATCCAAAGGTAAGAAGGTGACTAAAACAAAGGTCACTGTGGCAGATGCAGCGTCTGGAAGCGGCACTGGAAAAAAATCGAAGCAGATAACGGTCCGATCCCCTACTGCAGCAGCAACGACAGGGGCCCAAAAAGACGCCGCCACAGGCAAGAGCGGCACGGCCCAGGCCACAACAAAGCCAGATCAGAAGACAGCACCCGCGACGGAACAGAAAGCAGAACGGAAACCGGAAGCGGCGCCCCCAGCAGATAAGAGCGGTACAGAGCCACTCCCGCGCCTGACCGAGGAGAAGAAACTGCGTCAGATAGAACTCTATCCTCCTGCCGAGGAAGCGGCTCCGGCTGAACCCCAGAAACTGGCGTCTGCTGACTCCGGGCAGGCCACAAAGGGTAAGGGGCTAACTGGAGAGCCGCCGGCACAGGGACAGGTCACATCGAATGGACAGGCAGGAAAGCCTGAAGGAAAGGGCGGCGCACTCGGTTTTTTCAATACGAAAAAGCCTGTGGATATTGTATCCGATTCGATGGAAGGGCTGGAGAAGGGAAAAATTATTATCTTCAAGGGAAACGTGTTGACCAAGCAGGATGATCTGCAGATTTTTTCAGATACGCTCACCGCGTACCTGAACGAAGAGAGCAACGAGGTGGAGAAAGCCGATGCGGAAGGCAATGTGAAGATCGTGAAGGGCGACAGAACGGCGACCTGCAGGCAGGCCTTGTTCGAAAATGCCAAGGGCGAGATAACATTGAAGGGCAACGTGGTTGTTTACTCGGGCGCTGACAGGCTCGCAGGAGAAACTGTGATCTATTACATCAATGAAGACCGCGTGACTGTGGAAGGGGAAAAGGATACGAAGGCCCGCGTCACCGTTCAGCCGAAGAAGTAGTCTTCAGAAATCCTATTTCAGCATCTTTTCTATACACAAGTGCCTGGCACGTCGCGACGAGACCTTCGCTGTCGTTGACCGTAATCTGATATGTTGCAGTTCTTCTTCCCCTGCTTACTTCTCTCGACTCTGCGCGCAGAAGGCTGTTCTTCAGCGCGGGCTTAATGTACGTCATGTTCATGTTCAGAGCCAGTGCCACAGTCCCATGGCTGTTTGACGAGATCTCGAAGGCTTCGTCGATCAATGAGAAGACAGCGCCACCGTGCGCTATGCCATGGATATTATCGAGAGCATCGGTGTAGTGCATCTCGCAGAGAGCGTAGCCTTCCTGCACATCCACGAGTTTTATACTGAGAAGCTTTGAATAAGGCTCCTGTGCGACCTTGTTGAAAAAGGCTTCGCGTTGCCAATCTTGCATATGATCAGCCGAGCACTTTCTTGAGGGAATTCTCAACGGTGCCCTTGGGAACGGCTCCCACAATTCGATCGACCACTTCCCCGTTCTGAAAGAGAAGCAGTGTTGGAATCCCCCTTATGCCGAACTTTGCCGGCGTCATGGGATTTGCGTCCACATTCATCTTCATTACCTTCACCTTGCCCTCATACTCTCCCGCCAAACCCTCCACAATGGGGCCCATCATCTGGCACGGTCCGCACCACGTGGCCCAGAAATCGACCAGGACAGGCATTGTAGATTCAGCCACTTCTTTTGCAAAATCTGCGTCATTCAGCACCAAGGCTTTCTCCATAATTACCTCCTTTTAGTATCCATTTCGCAATGCTTGTCATTTCAACGCCGTGCCTCGCGGTCGGCAGAGGCGGTATTCTTGATCGCTTCGCTGTGTGTCATGCCTCCCCGTTGAAAAGATACATGGCACACACGAGCCGCTGAGGATAGCTTCAGGACAACATGCTGTAGTGAATGGTCACGCCATTCAGGGTGCTACTTTCAGCTGAATCGGGTAGTCTTTCCGCATCCCAAAGAGACAGGTTCTGATGACTTCCGGTTGTCCAAGCTGCCGCATATCGGACACGCAGTTTTGCTTGCGTCAGAACTCTTTTCAAAGGTCTTGCCACACTTATTGCAGGTATACTTTTCCTCTGCCATTCTTTCTACCTCCGTAGTGTCTGCGCTGGTTGCTTATATAATATAAGAGGACCAATGAAGTATTACAACTGTCGTCCGGTGTCGCAGGAATCCTTCCTGCCGGGGGCAACTCAGGTTCCAATGCCCAGACGGGGGAGAATATACCGGTTGAGGAGGAACCACGCAATGACGATGAGTGGCAGGGCTATCAGTTCCAGCATGTCTCCAGTGTTACCAGATCACATCAATTTTTTGAGGACTGCGGGTCATGCCGACATATACATCCTCGTCGGACAACTCGTTGTAACCTATTTCCTTGCGCACCTGGCTACCGCCGCAATTGGGACAAAATATGTTCTTTGGATTCGGCAACAGAAAAAGGCAGCCGCATTGATCGCACAGATATTCATCGGGTATCTTCACCGTTTGCCCTCCTTTTTTCCCTGCATTCAGGATCATCCATACACATCCGGTTGATAATGCAGCGACTCCTGTGAGTGCAATAGTCAAGGGGATGCGGGCACGGCTGTATGGTGATGTCTACTTCCTGATTATATCTTTCGCATGTGAGCTGTGTCATGAACAGGAGTAAACCTTCACTCGTACGCTAACATAGTACATCGATGCACCGGTAATGTCAACAATCCTGTAAGTACCCGTCACATAGAGTTCACGGAAAAGAATTCCTGAAGAACCACTTGGAAGTTCTTTTCGATTGTCTTCTTTCCCTTGACAACTTCTCCGTGTCCGGGCACGAGGTATTCAATATCCAGCTTCGAGAGTCGTGCGATACTCTCCGCCAACGTGCGTATATCTCCTCCCGGCAGGTCGGTGCGTCCCACACCCATATAGAAGAGAGTATCCCCGGAAAAGAGCACCTTACGATCCTGCCAGTACAAGCATAGTGATCCCGGTGAATGGCCGGGAGTATGGAGTACCTGAAAGCGTTTGGTCCCCAGCGTGAGGGAGCCCTCTGTCAGGAGAAGGTTGAACGGCGCTTTTGGTACCTGACACCCGGTCATCATAAACAGGTCTTTTCCTTCGTGTTTGAGGTATTCGTATTCCCTCCGACTGATAGCGATTATTACTTCCGGATCAAAGCGTCCCGCTGCTTCCAGGTGGTCCGGATGGCCGTGCGTACATATGACGAGTTTGCTCGATTCAAGAGCGATGCCGTCCCGCACAGCCCCCTGAATCACATGGCTAAAGAGGTGCGTGTGGCCAGGGTCGATCAGCGTTGGCACCTCACCATCTATGAAAATAGTATTCGCGTTGTTCTCCTGGGCCGAGACCCAGGGGTAGACGTACAGATCTTCAATGAGTTTCATAGTCTCTGCTCGATCCTGTAACTGTCGGGATTGATATCTATTCTTTCAGTTGTCTCCCTGCGGGCATGGCCGTCAAAGAACTCCAGGCTCACGGCGGGTGACGTATTTCTGCTGTAGAAAGCTACAATGGAAATGATCTTCCGTAGCGTGGCCCGCTCCGGGGAACCTTTGAACATTGCCGTCGGGCCTTTGAAAAGGACTGGATAGGCCAGTGTAAACGGAGGACTCCAGAATGACGTCAGCCATTTGTTTTCATCGCTGTTACGCCCCAGGACCAGTTTCATCCCGTCGATTCTGAAATGGCGGCCGATCCTCAGAAGGGCAATGTCCTTCATGGAAAAGGGCACATCCCGGGCCATCAGCTCTGACAACTTCTGCGAGTAGACGGGGTCTGTAAGCAAACAGCCGCCTGCAGGGGCTCCGAAGGCGCGAAGTGCGTGCTTCTCAGCCAGGCGGTACTGCTCCTTTCGCGACCTCCCCGAGATGGAAAGGAGTTGTTCGCGGTTTATCAGTCCTTCCTCTTCGGCCTTTGTGGAGGGAAAGAGCCTTGCCGAAAGGGGTCTCAGGATATACCCTGAAAGGCCGCTTTCCTTCTCGATCATCATTATGGTCCGTCTCATCTGCGACATGGGTCTCTGGCCAAGGACTTCACCGGTGATGACGAAGCTGGCTCCTTCCGCCTGCATAATCCTGGATGCCTCTCGCAGCATGAATACCTTGCAATCTATGCATGGATTCATGTTTTTTCCGTAGCCATGGGCCGGCTTTTTTACGATCTCCAGGAACTCGGCACCCTTATCCTGTATGATCAATGGAATGCCGAGATCCTGAGCAGTCTTCACTGCCATTCCTCCTCTATCGCCGCTGATGCTGTTGCATAGCAGCGACGTAAAGTGGAGCCCCACAACCTCCACGCCTTGATCGAGCACAAGTTTCGTCGCGAGGGCGCTGTCCAGCCCGCCTGACATGAGTGATATCGCTCTTATGGGCATAAATGAGATAAGCTCTTATAGTGCACTATACTACTTCTTTTTTACCCGCCCCTTCAAGCCATCTGCGTGCTTTGGCGGAGCACCTGTTCCCGGTCAAAGCACAAGCTCGATTAGTGGCCAGCGATTTAGATATTGGAATTTTTCCGGAATACACATATAATGTACTTGGTTTGGTAAAAAGATTCTTATACTTCGTTTACGAGAGACTTCTTTCCCGAGAAATCAAGCAAGGTCCTATACCAACCCACCTCGGCCTCATTCTCGATGGCAATCGACGCTACGCGCGCGAAATGGGCTTTGACGATCTTGCAGACGGACACCGCGAGGGAGCCCGCAGATTGGACGCGGTACTGCAGTGGTGCGGCGAGCTGGACGTCAAAATAATCACGATATGGGTGCTTTCGCCTGACAATATTCAGAGAAGCACGGAAGAGGTTGAGGGGCTCTTCAGCGTGATAAAGGAAAAGATGGAGGAGCTTTCCAATAATCCGGTAGTGAGGCGTTACGGTTACAGGATAACGACCGTCGGGAATCTCGACACGTTGCCGGACAGCGTCAGGGCAGCCATACGGAAATCGGAAGAATCCACAAGGGACCATGGAGAAAGGATACTCAATATTGCAATCGCCTATGGCGGCAGAGAGGAGATCGTGGAAGCCGTGCGCAAGAGTATACTGGAAAAGAAGGAAGGCTCTGTAGCAGATCTTGCCGCATCGCTGACCGCAGAAGATATTGCCAGCCATCTTTACACATGCGGCATTCCTGATCCGGACCTGATCATCAGAACCAGTGGAGAGGTTCGCCTTTCCGGTTTTCTCCTGTGGCAAAGCGCATACAGTGAGTTCTATTTTTGCGATGCGCTTTGGCCTGCCTTCCGTAAGATAGACTTTTTTAGGGCTATCCGTAGTTACCAGGAACGTACCAGGAGATTCGGTAGATGAGCGTGCCGGAGGAAGCCGTCGTCTACCTCAGGCAGACAGAACTCCTGTCGGGCCTTGATGACGTGACCCTAACGACAATCGCCGCAAGACTGAAAAAAGGCGCGTATCCTGCCGGCGCTGTCATCGTCAAGGAAGGAGAGCCTGGCGACGCCCTCTTTCTCATCATAAGTGGTCTTGTCGAAGTAAAGAAAAGAGAACCGTCTATCGGGGCTGATCTGACCCTGGCGAAAATAGGTAAGGGCGCCTGTTTCGGAGAAATGTCGCTTTTGAGCGGCAAACCAAGGAGCGCGACCGTGGTTGCTGCTGAGCCCACGGAAGTTTACCTGCTGGGGGGTAAAGACTTTGAATCGCTGCTCCTCGCAAGTCCTTCGATGTCCCTGTCACTCAACAGGATGTTTGCGGGTCGTATAGAGGAGATGAACCTCAATAAAGGATTGAACGTTGTTTCTCCGACCAGGCTCAGTCTGGACAGGGAGATCGTTGGGTTAATGCCTGAGCAGTTCCTTCTTAGGCACAGGGTGCTCCCTTTGGGCTATTCGGCGGGGACCCTGACTCTTGCCATGGTGAACCCCGCGGATATCCTTGTCCTCGATGAAGTCAGAAAATTTGTAAAGCACGTGCCCATCGAGCCTGTTCTCATGACAGCCGAAGATTTCAGTTTCTTTATGAAGGATGGCTATCGGAAAGTGATGGAAGGAGGGGGCAGCAGTAAAGCCTCCGGCATTGGTATTTCTACAGATGGGACTGAAGCCGGGAGGCTTGATTCAGTCAAGGATATTCATTCCCCGGATAAGAGCGAAGAAGTTTCTACCATGGTGGACTTGGAAAAAGAAGCGGCAGGCGCCCCGATTGTGAGGCTCTCCAGCAACATCATCGCCCGTGCTCTCAAGAAAGGTGCGAGCGATATACATTTGGAGCCAGTAGAAGAAGGTTTGAGGGTCCGTTTCCGTGTTGATGGGTTGCTGAGTGAAGAAGAGGTGCTTCCCAAGAAGTTTCAAATGCCGCTTACCAGCCGGTTCAAGATTATCTCGGGCATCGACATCACTGAACGGCGTTTTCCCCAGGATGGAAGGATCAGTATGCGCCTGCAAGAGAGAATGGTCGATTTTCGGGTCTCGACGATTCCCACGAAGCATGGCGAGAAGATCGTAGTGAGAATACTGACCAAGGAGAGTATTCTCGGACTCGACCGGTTGATTACAGACGGGCGCACTCTCGAGCTGGTGCGGGAAATGATAAGAAAGCCCTACGGTATTATCTATGTTACCGGTCCCACCGGCTCCGGGAAAACCACCACGCTCTACAGCGCGCTTTCTGAACTGCACAGGCCGGAAGTGAATATACTCACTGCAGAAGACCCCATCGAATATGAGCTTGCCGGTGCGGCTCAGGTTCAGATTCATACCGATATCGGGCTTGATTTTGCGAGAGTGTTGCGCTCTTTCCTCAGACAAGACCCGGACATTATTCTTGTAGGGGAGACCAGGGATAAAGAGAGCGCGGCAATTGCTGTTCAGGCAGCACTTACAGGCCATCTCGTCTTCACCACGCTCCATACGAATGATGCTTCATCAACCTTTATACGGCTGATGGAAATGGATATCCAACCGCTTCTGATATCCACATCCCTGATAGGAGTTGTGGCGCAGAGACTGGTGAGAAGAGTCTGTCCTGAATGCAGAGAAGAGTATATCCCTGATGGAACCGTAGCCCAGTACCTGGGCCTTTCACGAGGTGTGCCTGTGTTCAGAGGGCGCGGATGTCCTCATTGTAACATGACTGGCTACCGGGGGCGGGTAGGCATATTTGAGGTCCTGCGAGCAAGTGAGGAGATCAAACATCTCATAGCCCAGGGAACAAGCACTGAGGAGATCAGGAGAGCTGCGATAGCAGGGGGAATGCGCACCCTCAAGGACTACAGCGCTACGCTCCTCCGCGATGGTTTAACCTCCGTCGATGAGGTCTTAAGAACGGTGGTTCTGGACTCGTGAGACGGAAGATCGTGAAATCCCCCTATCTTTCTGCAGCGCTGCGCGTGCTCCTCGGCGTTCTTATTCTCTTGCTTGTCGCTTTGCTCTTCTACACGTACTATTCTGGTGCATGGAGAGATACGCTTCTCTTCTACAGGTATTTCTTTAACCTGAGAAGGCTGAAAACTTTTGTCGCATCTTACGGACCTTACGCATGGATCGTCTATATCTTCATCCAATGCATGCAGGTCGTCATTGCACCCATACCGGGAGAGGTGACCGGTTTTGTCGGAGGGTTGCTCTTTGGCGTTTGGGAAGGAACGCTGCTCTCCACAATAGGATTGACCATCGGTTCGTTGATTGCATTTACGATAGGCCGCCTCCTTGGCGCCGGGTTCGTTCACAAAATCGTGAAGAAGGAGTACATCGACAGGTTCGATAACTTCGTCGCCCACAAGGGACTCTACATAGCCTGGCTGCTCTTTATCCTGCCCGGCTTTCCGAAAGATTCTCTTTGCTACATTTTAGGCCTGACCAGGATGCGCTACATCGACTTAATTCTGCTTAACGTACTCGGGAGGCTCCCGGGGACACTGATGCTGGTGCTTCAAGGAAGCGCCGTTAGGAGGGGTCACTACCAGGAGTTCTCCATGTATCTTGTCGGCAGTGCAATGCTCGTGTCTGTACTTTACATATTCAGGAACCAGTTGATCCATTTTCTGGGCTGTTTTCTGCCCTTGTTAGGAAAGAAACGAGAGAACAAATAGCGCAGAAACGCTTACTCACGCGCGTGTCTGACAGAGATACTGCGAAATAAACGGAAATTCTAGGATACGCCCTCTGGTCGAAGGGTCAGTTCCACTTCCAAAGGGTCGTCTGTCACAGAGGAAGGCAGGGGAGGCAGAGGGTCAACCATGCGTAAGACACGTACCACTGATTCGTCATAAACCCTGTTTCCCGAACGTTTGTCAATAGTGATGTCGACAATCCGTCCATCTCGTCTGATTTTGATGGTGGCATTTACCTCAAGGTTCTTCTGCTGGGATGATATGAAAGGGATATGCCAGGAAGTCTCTATCTTTTCCCTCACGCCTACAAGATAACGCGCCAGTGCAGGATCTATGAGGCGTCCTCCGGCTCCGCCACTGCCGGAGAACTCCGAGGTGCCGGGCGTGCCTTTGGCGCTCGCTACGCTTGTATTCCCGGTACGCCGCTTCATCTCACGGATTCTATCTTCAACATTTTTTAAATCGTCCTTCGCCGTGTTTTGCGGTTTTTCCTTCTCAGATTTTTTTGGTGCAAGGCTTCGGACGTCCTTTTCTCTTGTGGGCGTGGGGCGCGTCTTCTTTTGGGCTGTCTGTTGAGGCTTGGCTATCTCAGGCTTTTGTGACGGGATGGCCTTGCCCTTTTCCTCCCCTGCGCTGCCCAGGCCAGGTCCAATATCACCCACCAGATTCACGGAATAGTACGATTTAGAGGCGTCGAACTTCCTGAAGGCTTTTTTGACAGGGAAACTCAGTGCCGCAAGAACTACGAGATGCAGAGCGGCTGAGATCATGAGCATTTTGTGCCAGTTCTCTTCCCTCATTTCTCGTCTATATTTTTTGTCACGATATTTATTTTATCCACGCCTGCCTCGCGGATGAGCGCCATGCAGCTGACCACAAATCCGTAAGGAACCCTACTGTCCGCGCGGAGGAATATTTCTTTGTCGGGCTTATTGGTGAAGAGCAGCTGGATGGCGGCCTTTAGATCACTTGCCTCCAGTCTTTTTTCATTCAGGATCACCGTTTTGTCCTTGGTGATGGTGAGCACCTGAACATCCTCTTTTGACGGGAGCGGTTTAGTGGTGACTTTAGGCAGATCGATCGACATCCCGTGCTGCATCATAGGCGCGGCTATCATGAAAATGATCAGAAGCACGAGCATGATGTCAACAAGGGGGACCACGTTAATCTCTGAAAGCGGTCCTCTTTGTCGTCCGGCGGGTGTCATCGGGTAATGAGGTTCAAAATATGCCCGGAGGCATTTTCCAACTTCGAGGAGATGCCTTTCAATCTCGCGAGCAGGTAGTTATATCCAAGAACTGCGGGTATGGCAGTGGCAAGCCCGAGGGCTGTAGTAATCAACGCTTCACTGATTCCGGGTGCAACCACCACCAGACTGGTGGAGCCCCTGAGTCCTATCTCTCTGAACGAGTCCATGATGCCCCACACCGTGCCGAATAGCCCTATGAACGGGGCAGCGTTCGCCGTGGTGGCCAGGAACGACAGGCGAGACTCCAGCCTCTCCATTTCTTCGGTCGTGGTAATTCTGAGCACATTCTCGACAGCAGGCACGATTTCCGGTCGCATCTCCAGACTTTCCTTTTGCCGCACGGCCGTTTCTTTGTACGTAGCAATCAGCAGGCGGTAGAAGGGACTTTCAGGGTTCTCCCGGTAGGCATTTGCCAGACGCTTAAAGGAATCACTCTCTTTTATTATTTTGAGGAACCGATCTCCATCCCGGTCAATCCTCGAGAATTGTTTCCATTTCAAGAAAATGACAGCCCAAGAGACGAGGGAAAAGCAGAAGAGGATGAAAACAACGGTCTTCGCAACGGCACCCGCCGAGTAGAGAAGAGCGAGCAACCCACCGGTGTAGGCATTAAAATCGGATAGCCCCATACGTAAAATTATAATACAATCAAAAGGCCTGCGTTGTAAAGTAAAAACCCCCTGGGTGGGGCCCAGGGGGAAAAGGGGAGTAATTATGAGAAGTTACAGTGTTATAGTATCTGTCGTTTTTTCGTTGCCCTTACTTGGCGGCGCTTATTCGTCAAAAAAGCAACAGATTGTGAATTTCATCGCATCAACTATTGTATACAATATACCTCCCCCCGCCGTTTGTCAACAAAAATCTTTACCGTCTTGAAATTTTTTTAACGATTGAAGCAGGGAGTGTGCCGCCACCTAAATTTCCAGTTCCAGTCCGTCAAAACCCAGGAGCAGGGGCGCCGGCAATATGCCTTTGAAGTCCTCCCACTCGGGGTACAGATGGGACAGGATAACCCGCTTTGGTTTTGCCTCTTGCACAATCCTCCCCAGTATATTCAGATTCAGATGACCACGGACATTCTTATTGGGGAAAGAACATTCGCTGACGAGGAGGTCCGCACGCGATGCGAGAATAACAATTTTTTTCGAGTATCCGGTGTCGCCCGTGAAGACAATGCTTTTCCCGCCCTTTCTCCTCTCTTTGATCCGCAAGGCTATGCTCTCCGGGTTATGGTTGCTGCTCGCCGTCGAAACTGAAATTTCTCCGAGACGCCAGGTGCCGGTCGGCAAGGACTTGAGTTCGAGATCGTATCCAACCGGTGAAAGCCACCGGTATACGTGAACGAACCTCTGATAAAAGTCCTCCAACCCCTCTCCGCCCAAAATCACGAGCGGCTTCTTTCTTGTCGTGTCCCCGTAATTGGAGGCAAACAAGAAAGTGGCAAGGTCAACTGAATGATCGGGATGGAAATGAGTCAGCGCGATTATGTCAACATCGTTGGTGGTGTACCCGTACTCCAGCAGCCGTCGCACCACAGAAGGACCCACGTCGACAAGTACTACACGTCCTGTAGTGGAGAGAAGATAGGAGGAGGAGACGCGCTGCAATGAGGGCGTTGCTGTCCCTGTTCCCAGGATCTTTAGTTTCATGCAGTTAGGTTCTGGCAGTCATCAGCCCATCAGTCCCTGGCAAAAAAACATGTCATGTCTTGGCTGATTGCTAATCGCCTATGGCCTTTTGCCTGGCAAGATACCATTCCACCGTCTGTGCAAGACCCTCGTGAAGCTGGAAGGCTGGAATGAAGCCCAATTTCTGTTGTGCACTGGCAATGTTGAGGGTACTTACCTTGATGTCTCCTTCTCGTGCGTCCGCGGTTTTTGGATGGTCGTACACCTCAGATAAATCAATGTCTTTTACGCGCAAGGCCTTGAGAATCCCTTCGTAAAGTTGTCTGGTGGTTGTGCCCCTTGCGGTTCCGATATTGTACGTCCCCGGTTTGCTGGTGCTTGCCGCTAAAAGGTTTGCCGACGCTATGTCCTTTACAAAGCAGTAATCCCGCACCATGCCCTCGGGTTCATCGGGAAAATGGTTCAGGATCGGCAGCCTCTTCTCCAGGAGAGCTTCCGTGAAGATAGCCACTACGCCCGCCTCACCATGCGGTATTTGGCGCGGTCCGTAGACATTGCTGTACCTGAGGATGACTGGAAACAGGTTATGCTGCTTCTGGTAAAAGCGAATATAGTGTTCACAACTTAATTTCGAGATGGCGTACGGCGAAGATGGCTGCGGCACGTACTCCTCAGGCGTCGGCACTACCGTTGCCTCTCCGTATATTGCCCCACCTGTAGAGGCAAAAATGAATCTCTTGACGCTGTGCTTCTTGGAAAGCTCCAGGAGTCTCAAGGTTCCCTTGATATTTACCTCAGCATCGGCAAGGGGATCCTTTACCGATAAAGGAACAGATATCTGAGCTGCATGATGAATGACGATCTCCGGGCTTTCATCGTGGATTACATCCTCAAGTTCCGGCATGCAGATATCCACCCGATAAAAACGTGCCTGTGGATTCTTGTTGGCGAGGATTCCCGACGACAGATTGTCTACAATGACCACCTCATGCCCTGCACCCACGAAAGCGTCTGCCACGTGAGACCCTATAAAGCCGCACCCGCCCGTCACCAGTGTCCTCATTGGTTTCTCCTAGGGCTTCTGTTATCCCTGATAGCATTTATACTACAGAATTCCGGCGTTACAAAAGGGAAAAAGATCGCGTACTGCCACTTTCCTATTGACAACAATGGCTTAATATCTTATACAAAACCATACAGGCGGTGTAGCTCAGTTGGTTAGAGCATGCGGCTCATATCCGCAGTGTCCGGGGTTCGACTCCCTGCACCGCCATTGTGCAGAGTGTATTAAAGTATAGAAGCTCCTGACTGGAGGTGGTTCCTATGACCAAGATTGATCTGATTACGAAGGTAGCAGGTGAAACAGAAATCAAGAAGGCGGTGGTTGAGAAGGTACTCAATGCTATAACCGACGCCATCGCTCAAGCCCTTAAGGATGGTGACAAGATTGCGCTGACCGGATTTGGCACCTTCCAGTGTTCCAAGAGGGCGGCGCGAACAGGAAGGAACCCAAAGACAGGAAAAGAGATCAACATCAGCGCGTGCACAGTCCCGAAATTCAAACCCGGCAATAAACTCAAGGAGGCGGTACAATAAGCGTGCCGAAGAGGAAGATACAGCGAGTCCCTCTTCTCATACTGCTCGCCTCAAGTGTTATCTCGTTGCTGGTAGTGAGCTCGGGGGTCAGCCACGGTCAGGCCAGAAAGCCGCCGAAGCAGACCCCTGCCCCTAAAGTCAGCCCGCCCCGTGAGGCAGCGATAAACGATACGACTATTCAGGCGGTATTCAAGAGTGGGGAAGAACTGTTCAAGCAGGGAAAGACAGATGAGGCCCTGAGGACATTTCTGGCCATTTATCGCTACTCCAAGGACATGATCACGTTCCTGGAGATAGTTCGTCCTAATTATGAAAAACTCCTTGATCAAAATCCCTCATTGAGCCAGGAGGAAAAGGAAGATCTCTACATGAAGCAGAAGCGTGTGCGGGATCTGACTTCGAAGTACTCTTCTCTGCAGGTCGAATCCGCCTATTACGTTGGTGCCGCGTATGCAAAACGCGGGGACGCGGAACAGGCGAGGAGATATCTCCTCGAAGTCTGCCAGTCTGCGCCGTTCTCTCTCAATCCAAAATCCGCATGGACCAAGTCCAAAAATTTACTCCTCGCCCTGTTTCAGCTTGAGGGCGAATTCTAAGTGGACAAAGCAACAGTCGTAGTTGAAGACGTCTTGACGTCCCTCGAGATGCGTGACGCTGTGCGCCAGGTTTACACCGAGGCAACGGATTCTCCTTGGGACGAAAAGGTGCTGGTAAAGAGAAAGAAGGAATATCTGGATGTGAAGATTTTCGTCTGGAACGAGAACATGTATCTTTATGGGCGCATATATCGCCTGCTCCTGTACATACATGACATGTTGGATCCTTCTTTCGATTATGATTCCAGAAGGGCTCCGAAAGAAGATGAGACAGGCACTCGAGAGCTCTACTCACAAATCTGGGGGACCTACGTTGATAGCAGACTCGAGAGAGTACACATACCCAACTTCTATGATCGGCTACTGAGAAGAAACATGATG
Source organism: Syntrophorhabdales bacterium (assembly GCA_035541455.1). NCBI lineage: Bacteria > Pseudomonadati > Thermodesulfobacteriota > Syntrophorhabdia > Syntrophorhabdales > Syntrophorhabdales bacterium. The sequence goes on along the minus strand of DATKNH010000112.1, from coordinate 43,512 downwards.
ATGGAGGCGATGAAGGAATTTGGATGGGAGCAGTCACTTATCTTCTTCGACGCTCTTTGGGCGGAAGAATCGCTGACGCATGCTCAAATCGTAGAATACGCGCGCGACCCGGCTGCCCGTCTATCGGGAAAAGCCCCGGAGACGGACGCTCTCGAAATAAAGATAGGCTCATTCCTGAAAAATCACTCCGTCAAGAAACATCTGGAGAAACTTACGTCGGAACCTGTCAGGCGCATGGCGGAGGAAATCCTGAATTTTACCCTGTACCACTGCAGAGACGTGATGGTCACCTCGCTCTACTTTGGCATACGTTTTACTTACAAGGAGACGATTTTTGCAGAGATGGTGGTCGAGAGCGGTACCCTGTTGCTCATAACGCTCCACAATCCGCGCTCCCCCCACTCAACTACACTGGAAGTGACAGAAGCGACCGATCTACAATCGGTGCAGAATAGCATAAAAGAAGTCTTCTTCTTGTATTTTCTGGACCTTCAGTCAGCATGACCGCCAACCAGGCGATCTTAAGAAATCTCTTCCATTTTTCGGGCGTAGCGATTCCCATTACCTATGCTTTATGCGGCAGGGATGTTGCGCTGGCCCTCACCCTGGTTTCTTCTTGCGCGGTAGCTTTCCTGGAATTCCTGAGGATCACGGGCCGCCTTCACATAGCAAGAATTGGAAAGTTTCTCAAAGAGAAGGAGCTCAAAAAGCCCACCGGCAGCCTCTTTTACTTGATTGCTGCGTTTATCTCCATTCTTCTTTTTGTAAAATGGGTTGCGATCTGTTCGCTGCTTATCCTTTGCATTTCCGATCCCTTGTCTTCCTTTATTGGCCGGAATATGGGGCGCCATCCTTTCTCTGGGAAATCTATCGAGGGAACAGCTGCATTTTTCTGTTCGGCACTGATCATTGTCGCCCTTTTTTCGCACGCTGCTTTTGCGGCGATTGCTGTAGCGACCGTCACCACGCTCACCGAGTTGTTCACACCTGCCTTTCTGGATGATAATTTGACAATACCGATTGTAGCTGGGCTGACGCTTGCGCTCCTCGGAGCATAGAGAGCAGGAAAATGCGGTCAGGCTCTCCGCAATCTTTTGAGAGCGAGGCCGAAAGAATACTCGTAAAGGTGCAGTCCTTTACTTACTGCGGTGATGGAGCCGTCTTCCAGCCCGGTTTCGTGGCACATGTATTCTTTCAGAAGTTGTATGGCTGCAAGGTTGGAAGGAAATCCCGCCCAAAGATCCCAGCTTCTAAAATAGAGAATGAAATGGAGCTTATTATCCATGACACGGGTGTCAATGAGGCGCAGGCACGGCGGATCCTCCAATAAGATATCTTGCGGCATGCCGACTTCCATAACCGCCTGGTTTGTACCGAGCTTGTTTTCCTTGTAAATCCTTATAACCTCCTGCAGCGGATTGACGCCCAGCGTGAGTTCTCTGCCCTCTATGCGTATCTTGGGGTTTGTCAATCGCTCGCCGTAGGTGTAAAGTTCGTTCTGTTTCTTGCTGTCCGTCATGAGATACTGGAGGTAATCCTCTACGTATTCCATGCTCGTAGGGGTGGGTATCCCGAGCTCGACGGGTATATCGGGGATCAGCGGCCTTGTGCCGGGATATTTGATGTGTACCATGATTATGTCAAACTCTCTCCTGGTGCACCCCTCAAAAGATCCTCGATCAACGCAGTATTCGTGAATGCCGTCGTCATCAAATATCCGGTAGACGCATTGGAACCAAGCATCCGGAATGTCTCGGGCATCGATGTAAACAGGCAGCATACAACCTCCACTTTGGTACAGGGAACGTAAGCAGTAAGCAGTTAAACCGGAAGAGATTCTACTTACTCTTCACTCCAGGCGCAGTTGAAATAACTATACTAAAAATAGTATCCTTAGGCAACTTTCGTAGCGAAGATGGAGAGACCGTGATCGTAAAACAGATGGAAGTGGGAAGAATGGCTGTATTTGCCTATCTGGTGGGTTGCGAGAAGACCAAAGAGGCTCTCGTGATAGATCCTGCGGGTGACGAAGATAGAATTCTACACGAAGCCAACAAGAACGGGCTCAAGATAAAATACATCGTCAACACTCATTTTCATGTAGATCACATGCTTGGCAACAAACGCATGCAGGATTTGACCAAGGCGACAATCGTGATTCATGAGAAAGAAGCACATGCCCTGACTCACCAATCTCCGCAAATGTTGCAGATGTTTGGGGCCGAGGCGTCCCCCCCCGCGGGCAAGACCGTAAAAGACGGGGACGTGTTAAGCGTTGGCGAGGTAAGCCTTGCAGTCCTTCACACGCCGGGTCATTCACCCGGCGCTATCTGCCTGTATGGCCACGGGCTCGTTTTCACGGGCGACACCTTGTTCGTAGGAGGTGTTGGGAGAACCGATCTGGACGGCGGCTCCTGGCAGGTGCTTGTTTCCTCCATACGCAATAAGCTCTTCACACTGCCCGACTCGACGGTGGTGCTTCCCGGCCACAATTATGGCAGCTCGCCCAAAAGTACGATAGGCATGGAAAAGGCCACCAATCCGTATGTCGGCTCTCGTTCGTAGTCTTTTCATACCAGCAGTGTTGCTGGTTATGATTTTTCTTTCTTCCTGCCAGACACCCAAGAGTATTGAGCCCGTCGCTGCCCCGAAGAGGGAACCGAAAGTGGCTCTTGTGCTTGGGGGAGGCTCTGCCAAAGGCTTTGCGCATGTTGGCGTGATCAGGGTACTGGAACAGGAAAAGATTCCGGTGAACATGATAGTGGGTACAAGCGTGGGTAGTCTTATCGGCAGCATCTACGCGTCGAATCCCGACGGTTTCCAATTGGAATGGCTCGCCTTCAAGATAGAGAAGAGTGACATACTCGATTTCTCTATCGTCTATTCAAAAATGGGTCCGGTACAGGGAGCGAAGCTTGAAAGCTTTGTCGAGCGTAATGTAGCGGCAAAAAGAATAGAGGATACAAAGATACCCTTCTTCCCTGTTGCAACAGACTTGAATACCGGGGAGACGGTCACCCTCGAGAAAGGATCTATGGCAAGGGCGGTTCATGCCTCCTGCGCGATTCCAGGTATTTTTGCGCCGGTTACGTTCGACAAGAGAATGCTTGTTGATGGCGGTGTTACTGACAACGTAGCCTGTGATATCGCGCGCAAGAAAGGTGCAGACATCATTATCGGCGTCAGTCTCCAGAAGGACGTCAAAAATTATCAGATCGATTCAGCCATAGATGTCATCGCCCAGTCGATAAACATTATGGCAAGAGAAGCGAGCAGATCTAAGCTGGAGTGCGCTGATGTGATCATCGAGCCTGACCTGCACGGCGTTCCACTCTTTGATTTCAGCCAGAAGAAGCTGATGATGGAAGAGGGCATCAAGGCCACCGGGAAGGCTGTGCCGAAGATTCAGTCGCTACTCGCAAAATACCGCTGATGCCAAGTTGCATTCATTCATACAGCTTCGTTGCCTGCGTCGGCACGACTCCGAGCTACTAGTAGTACGCCTCCGTCGCTATCCTCCTGGTCGCCTCGCTCTATTTTTGAATGCAACTTGGCATCACGTAAGCATGGGTTTCCGGCGAATTCGGTCTTCGCCGCCGCCCGGGGTACCCGGCCGAAGGCTGGGTCGTCCAGCTTGAACTCGAAAAGATCTTCAGGCACTCTCTGGCGGAGTTGTTTTTGAGACGACAGCGTCGATCTCACCCTTGTACAATTTTATCTGTACTTTATCCTTTGGGAGGAGTTGACTGCTCTCTTTGATTACTTCCTTGGTAGCTTTATTGACGGTGATGCTGTATCCCCTTTTCAGAATACTTTCGGGATTCAGATCATCGAGACGCTGGGCTGTGCCGTTGAGTCTTGTCCTCTTCTGATCGAGAATTGCAGCCACAGACCTCACGAGCGCGCTGGAAAGCTCATCCACGTATATCCTGTGTTTAGTGAAGAGATCCTTTCTTTCTCTAAGCTCCGCAAAGGATTGGTACAAGAGTAGCCTATTCTTTTCAAGTCGTTTTCTGATACAGCTTTCCAGCTTCTGCTCGCAGGCAAGCAGCGACGCCAGGAGCTCTTGTTTGTTCCGCACGACCATTTCCGCGGCTGCGGTCGGCGTCGGCGCTCTCAGGTCGGCAACAAAATCGGCTATCGTAAAATCGATCTCGTGACCGACTGCTGATATGACAGGTATTTCTGACGCGTGGATGGCACGTGCTACGCACTCTTCATTGAAGCATGCGAGGTCTTCAAGAGAGCCTCCTCCTCTGCCCACGATAATCACGTCTACTTCCTTATGCTCGTTAAAGCATCGTATTCCTTCTGCGATCTCCAGGCCGGCCCCATCTCCCTGCACCCGGACCGGATAGATGAGCACCGTCATATTCTCATACTTCTGCGATATGACCTTGAGCATATCCCGTATCGCCGCTCCCGCAGGAGAGGTAACGATGCCTATCTTAAACGGCAGCAGGGGGAGGGGACGCTTGCGGGATTCGTCAAAGAGACCTTCCTTAAAGAGCTTTTCCTTGAGTATCTGAAACTGAAGCTGAAGGAGGCCCAGCCCTCTCACCTCGAGTTCGTCGACAAGAAGCCTGTACTCTCCCCTTTTTTCGTAAACGTCGATTCTTCCGCTGCAGATCACTGCCGCGCCGTCTTTGATGAACCCCTCAGGGTATTTGCCCTGAAAGTTGAACATGATTGCCCTGAGCGAAGAAGATTCGTCTTTCAGCGTAAAATAGAGGTGGCCGGAAGGATAGAGCTTGAAATTAGATATTTCTCCCTCAACAAGTATGCCTCTGAACTGCTTATGCAGAGACTCCCTGATGCGGGAAGTGAGCTGAGAGACGGTATAAAGATGGATGGGCCATGCGCCGGCCTGTTGCAAGTGGGCGCAGCCTCACTTTTTGGCAAAATAGTCTTTGACAAGCTTCATGGCACAGTACTCGCCGCACATGCTGCACACATCATCGTGCAGGCTTCGCTCCTTGCGGAAAGAACGTATCTTCTCGGGATCGATAGCCATTTTCAGTTGGCCCTCCCAATCAAGGGCCTTGCGAAACCTGGACATCTGCCTGTCCCGTTCAATAGCCTTCTCGTTACCTCGTGCAATGTCTGCTGCGTGCGCAGCAATTCTCGCCACCACAACGCCTTCTCTTACATCGAGAGGAGAAGGAAGACCCAGGTGCTCTGAAGGTGTAACGTAACAAATGAAATCGGCCCCGCAGTAGCCTGCCAGAGCGCCGCCTATGGCGGCAGTGATGTGGTCGTATCCGGGAGCGACATCGGTAACGATCGGGCCGAGCACGTAAAATGGCGCCTCGTTACAGAGCTTCTTCTCGAGCATGATGTTCCCCTCGATCAGGTTTAGAGGTACATGCCCCGGTCCTTCGATCATCACCTGGACACCTTTCTGCCAGGCTTCCTGGCAGAGCTCGCCCAATGTTATGAGCTCCTGTATCTGCGCCCTGTCAGTGGCATCGCCCGTGGAGCCGGGACGCAGTCCGTCTCCCAGGGAGAGCGTCATGTCATATTTCTTCGCTATGGCGACCAGCCTGTCGAACTGTTCGTAGAGCGGATTCTCGCGGTTGTTGACAATGATCCACTCGGCGAGAAAAGCCCCGCCTCTGCTCACTATGTCGGTGACGCGTCCCTGTAATTTGAGCCTTTCCAGTGTTTGACGCGTGACACCGGTGTGGACCGTTACGAAATCGACACCGCTTTGACCGTGCTTTTCAATCACATCGAAAAGCTCCTCAGGGTCCATTTTCGTTACGCTCTTTCTCTTCTTGATGGCTTCAACGGCTGCCTGGTATATGGGCACTGTGCCTAATGGTATCTTTGAGTGTTCTATGATGATTCTTCGTATGTCATCAAGATCTCCGCCTGTGGACAGATCCATGACCGTGTCGGCACCGGCCTCCATCGCCATATTCAACTTCTCTATCTCTACATTGATATCAACGCATTCCGGCGACGTACCCAGGTTTGCATTGACTTTGATAGAGAGATCTTTGCCGACGCCTTTGGGGGTGAAGCCCTTGTGTTGGTTGTTCTCGAGAATAACGACCTTTCCGGAAGCGACAAGAGCGCGCAACCGTTCTTTATCGACAGCCTCATCCTGTGCTATCTGCTCCACAGCCTGCGTGATCTGCCCTTCACGGGCCTTGACTAGCTGGTTTTCCATCATTGCACGATCTCCATCTTTTTAAAAAGATCTGCAGGATCGCTGGCATCAAGCAACGCAGCATTGCGCTTTTGGCCGTGTCGACCTGCTGATGTTTTGCGGGGAGAATTGAGACTCTTCAAGTCTTTGTGTTCCCCGCAGGCAATCTTCGTGAGGTTCGAGTACCAGTAGCCGTTCTCATCCAGTCTGTAGCTCTCTCTGAGGAGAATCTCCATGAGCTGCTCAGACCTGACAAACGCTTCTTTCATCGGATAGCCCAGCACTATGAAACTAAGCATGAGAGATGACAAGGCGCAACCCGTGCCGTGTACTTGCCGGTCTATCCTCTGCCTTTTGTGCGTAAGGATTTCATTTCCGTCAAAAAGCAGATCGATAGGATCTCCGGCAAGGTGCCCACCCTTTAATAACACGTTTTTGGGGCCTAATTGTGAGAGCAGTCTGATGGCCCTCTCCATCTCTCTGATGTTCCTTATTGGTTTCTGCAGGATGAGCGACGCTTCATCGAGGTTGGGTGTGATCAGGTAACTCAAGGGAAAGAGCTCCCGGATCATAGCGCTGAGCCCATCATTGCTTATGAATCGAAAACCGTTTTTCGAAGACAGTACCGGATCCAGTACTGTCGGTTTGTCATGATATCGGTTGAGAAGCGAAGAGACGGCTCTTATCTGCGCTATTCGCCCCAGAATCCCTATCTTTATGCCATCCAGCCGCACTTCGTCCCCTGCGGTTTTCAGCATTCTATTGAATGCTCTCGATGGAGTGGGTATCAGGCCAGTGACTCCCTTGGGGCCCTGGATCGCAAAACTCGTCGGGATTGATAAGGGATGCAAACCGAGCGCCAGGAAAATCTCCAGGTCCTTGGTTATTCCTGCCCCGCTGGTAAGGTCATGGCCTGCGATAGTGAGGACATGTTTCATGTTGTTTCTCGAAATGACCATTAGTATAGCATTTTTGTTAGTAATGATAAAGGGTTTTACACGCTTTCCCCCAGCAGGATCGTGCTGCCTTATCCCGTGCAAATGGTCCAACCGATCGACGTTTTTGTCGACCCATCGCCACACTTTCTGACCAATTTGTCAATCCTTCGCAGTTTGCACTTCACAAACGTGACCAATCTCAAGGGCTTATGCTTGTGTAGCCGTGGCACCCATGTTGCTGCGCGTGAAGTGCGTTCTGCGTGCGGAAGGCCCGCGATAGGTTTTCCCGCTGTGCAGACGCTGCGGCGATAGGGGCACCTGACCCTGACTGACGTCCATCGGCATGAATCGTGGGTACCCCTTACGGTATAATAAACTGTCTCTTTGACTACCCGCGGTCCGGGCAGGTGCTAAGAGTATGAGCTTCTGGATACTTGCGACCCTCATCTTCCTCGGTCTCTTTTTCGCACCTGCCGAGGCTCAGAATTCCTATCAGGAATTCGAAAAAGGATTGAACCTCAGCGATTCGCAGAGGGAGCAGGCACAAGAGATAAAGAAGAAATACATGGACGAGTTGAGAACGCTTAATAACGAGTCTGCGAGGAAAAGACTGGAACTCCAGAGTGTTGACCGGAACTCGGAAGCAGGCAGGGAACGGTCGCGCAGGCTTGAAAACGAGCTCAACAGTGTCCAATCATCGAAAGAGAATCTTTACAGACGTTATCGCGGGGAGGTTTCCGGGGTTCTCAATGAACAGCAGAGGGGCCAATATGAGAAGTTCTCAAATGGAGAAAGGATGAGAGGGGTCTCGCCGCCGTCCCAACAAAGATGGATGGCGCCAGCACCCCGGTACAGAGGGCATGGGAGATAAGAGGGCTTTATTTTTTCCCCTTTCCCTGTTTGTTATATTCTTTGTTCTTATAGTTTTCACCGGTTTTTTTCAGATCAGAATCATCAAAGAAAACATCGAAGGCATTCTCCAGGCTGAAGGTGAAATCCTGTCAAAGAGCATTCAACGGGAGATAGACAGGAGCATAGGCTACCTCGAATTGTTGGAGAAGTCTCCTGCGATCATTACACCCGTCTATCTCAATATTCTCGGATACGACGAATCCATCGTGGATGACCTCTACGACGAACTGAACAGGTTGGCAGTTCCGGATGCGGAGCATATAAAGCACCGCCACGCGCTCGTGACTAACGAGAAGGGCGGACAGATTGAACGGAAGGGGTCAATGAACGTGCCTGCGCCGTATGTGGAGGCGCTCGCAAAAAAAGGCGAACGCACTGTCCTCAGGATGCCGTCAGATGGGGATCAAACGCTCCTCATCGGAGTCAAAGCAAAAAACCACCTCCTGTTTGTGAGCCTTGATGAAGAGGAATTGATGAATCTGAGAAAGAAAGCAATCGTTGAGTCGATTTTGATGGCAGAAGGAAAGCGGCTCAACGTGAGCGGCATATCCGTCTTTGATCCAACGGGCGCTCCATACCTGGGGCTCAAACCCGCGTCCAACAAAGGGTACAGCGTAGTAGCGCCCCTCAGCACCCGCTATTTCCCGAATTACATCCTTGAGATCAGTATGTCGAGCGGCGTCGTGAGGGATACCCAGAAGAGGACCACGTACAGTTTCATCGCTCTTCTTTCTCTGCTGCTTTTGGGTGGTGCCGCTGGTATATACGTCATATTCCGGCTGGAAAGGAAGGCTTCAGAAAGGCTTAAAGAAATGGAACGGCAAATGGAGCTTAAGGAGCGCCTTGTTTCCCTGGGAAAGCTTGCCTCAGGAATGGCGCACGAGATAAGGAATCCATTGAATGCGATGAGCATGTCTATCCAGAGACTCAAACGTGAATTTGTGCCGGCCGAGGAAAAAAAGGATGAGTACTACAAATTCATTGATATCGTGCGGGCGGAACTGACACGGGTAAATCATCTTGTGGAAGAATTCCTGCTTGCGACGAAATCGCACGCTCCGATGGAAGATGAAAAGGTGAGCACGATAATAGAGGAGGTCGCCATAATCCTTCGTGAGCGGGCTGATTCGAGAGGTATCCGCATCGTAAATCGCGTCGAAGACACTCTTGTGGTAAGATGCCAGAAAGAAAGACTCAAGCAGGCTTTTCATAACATACTCCTCAATGGCATCGAGGCTATAGGGGCAAACGGTACGGTTACGATTTCATCCCAAGTTCACGGCCCGTCCGTGTATCTTTTCGTCAGGGACACCGGTCCGGGAATTGAGAAAGAGCAGCTCTCGAAAATATTCGAGTACCATTACACTACGAAGGACAAGGGCATGGGTCTCGGGCTCCCCATCTCATTCACTATTGTCAAAGATCATGGAGGGGATATTCACGTGACGAGTGAAGAGGGCAAAGGAGCCACGTTTATAATCACGTTACCTATGAAACGATAGTGCCGTGATTTTGCGGTTTGTTGTCCGGCACGACAGGCGGGTATGATAACCAGGCATACAAGGGGCGTGCATCTCATTAATTGCCGAGGAGGAAGAACATGGATCGGATGAGCATACTTGTGGTGGAAGACGAGGAGGCGCAGAGAAGTCTGCTTGCCGGTCTGCTCACAAAAGAGGGCTACGCCGCGAGTGCTGCGGGAGACGGAAGAACAGCTCTCGATCTATTCAGGAATGAAACCTTTGAGGTCGTGCTTCTGGACTACAAACTGCCGGATACTGACGGCCTGACGCTTCTCAAGACATTCAAGGAGATCAATCCTGAAGTGGAAGTGATCATGGTCACGGCCTTTGGCAGCATAGAGAACGCGGTGACCGCGCTGAAAGCAGGCGCGTTCGAATACCTGACCAAACCTATCGATCTCGATGATCTACTCTTTAAAATAAAGAAGGTAGAGGAGAAGCGCTACCTTGTGCGGGAAAATATGATCCTGAAAGAGGCTCTGAAGGACAGGCTGAAATCAGAGGAGATCATCTACACGAGCGAAAAGATGCATCAGGTTATGAGTTTGGTGGTGAGGCTTGCCAAAACCGACTCCACCTGTCTCATCGAAGGTGAAAGCGGCACGGGGAAAGAGGTGATCGCCGATGCGATCCATGATCTGAGCGACAGAAAAGGAAATGCATTCATCAAGGTCAACTGTTCGGCTATTCCCGAAACTCTTCTCGAGAGTGAACTTTTTGGCCACGAAAGAGGATCCTTTACCGGCGCCTACCAGCGGAAGGTGGGGAAATTTGAAATGGCGCACAAAGGCAGTATATTTCTGGACGAGATCGGAGATGTCCCTCTCCTGCTTCAGCCCAAGCTGCTCAGGGTCTTGCAGGAGAAAGAGATAGAGAGGATAGGGGGCTTGCGTCCCATTAAGGTTGATGTGCGCATCATCAGCGCAACAAACAAGAATCTAGGGGAAGAGGTAAGATCAGGCCGCTTCAGGGAGGACCTTTTTTACAGGCTTAATGTAGTGACTGTGGTGATTCCGCCGTTACGCGAGCGAAAAGATGACATTCCACTCCTCATGGATCACTTCCTGAAAAAATATGCTGAAAGACACAAAAAATCGATTAAAGGCTTGACGCGGGAAGCCAGGGATCTCCTCATAAAGCATGATTATCCCGGCAATGTGCGGGAGTTGGAGAATATGGTAGAGAGGGCAGTAGTGCTGACACGGGGAGAATATCTTTCGAGGGAGGATTTTCCTATGTTTGTCGCCGCCGAAAAACCGGTGCCCGATGCGGGGATGAAGCAGGTTGTGGAAACGGCAGAAAGGAAGATGATCCTTGAAGCTCTGGTGGGGGCCGGATGGGTGCAAACGAGGGCGGCCTCAGCCCTTGGCATCAGCGAAAGGATGCTGAGGTACAAGATGAAGAAACTGGGTATCAGCAGGGAAGGTACACACTAGCCCATTTCTTTGCTCTGACTGTTTTTTGCGCAGCAGTGCTCACTCTCGATGTTGTCGTAATTTCCGGAGAGATCGCGGGTGCACAGTCCGTGACAGTTGAACAGTTCGTTGCCGCATACGGTTATCCAGCCCTTCTTGCTGGAACATTCGTGGAGGGTGAGACCATAGTGATCGCTGCGGGTTTTGCCGCTCATCAGGGATACATGAAGCTCTGGCTTGTGATGCTCGCGGCATTCGCGGGGAGCCTTGCAGGGGACCAGGTCTATTTCTTCATCGGAAGGCTCAAGGGAAAGCCTTTCCTGGAAAAGCGCTCTGTGTGGCGGGCGAAAGCAATGAGGGTGAGCCGCCTCGTTGATCGCCACAGCACATGGATAATGCTGTTGTTCCGTTTCATGTACGGTTTCCGGACTGTAACGCCGTTGGTCATTGGCGCGAGCCGTATCAGCGTCTATCGCTTTCTCGCGCTTAACGCAGCGGGTGCGCTGATATGGGTGGTGGCCTTCAGCTGTATCGGTTTTCTTTTCGGTGCCGCGGCGGAAAACATTTTCAGAGAAGCCAGGAAAATCGAAGGGTGGCTTGCCTTGGCGATTCTAGGAGCCGGTGCACTGGTGTGGGCGATCTACTTCCTGAGGAGAAAGCGAAAACTGGAAAACGGACAAAACGCAGATACGCAAGCGCCCTGATGTTAGCCGACGACCGATCCGAGCTGGAAGATCGGGAGATACATAGCGACAATCAGACCGCCCAGCACGACGCCGAGAAAGACCATGAGCGCAGGCTCGAGAAGAGCTGTCAGGTTCGTCACTGCGTTGTCCACGTCATCCTCGTAGAAGTCGGCGACTTTGTTGAGCATGGTGTCGAGCGCTCCGGTCGTTTCACCTACTTGTATCATCTGGATCACCATGGGCGGGAACACACCGCTCTCCTTGAGCGGTTCGGAGATAGAGCGTCCCTGGCTGATGTGTGTACGGGCCGTAACCAGGGCTTCCTCTATAACCTTATTGCCCGCGGTCTTGGCGACAATGATAAGGCTCTCCAGGATGGCGATGCCACTGGTGAGAAGCGTCGAAAGCGTCCGGGTGACCCTTGCCAGCGAGGCTTTCTTCAAGAGAAGACCCAGTACGGGAAGGCGCAGGAGGAGCGCATCTATCTGTTTGGCGCCAATCTCGGTTTTATAGTATCTCCTCAAGAGAAATGCCCCGACCACCATTCCTGCGATAATGAAGTGAATGCATGACTTTACGAACTTGGAGAGGTTTATAACCATTTGGGTCGGCGCAGGCAATGCCCTGCCGAAACTGTTGAACATCCCTTCAAACACGGGTATCACGAACACGAGAAGAACCATGACTACCGCTATTGCGACAACGATGATGCTTGCGGGATAGATGAGCGCGGACTTTACTTTCTTCTTCAGTTTTTCGGTTTTCTCAATGTAGCTGGCGATCCGGATAAGGACGCTGTCAAGGTTGCCGCCCTCTTCCCCCGCAAGAATAAGGTTTACGTAGAGATCGTCGAAACACTTTGGAAAACCTCTCAAGGCGTCGGCGAAACGCACGCCCTCTTCGATCTTTTGTTTTATGTTCTTCACGATAAGGCGCAAATTGCCATCATCCAGCTGCTGTGAAAGCGCCTCCAGGGACTGGACCAGCGGCAGCCCCGATGTGAGCATGGTCGCCAGCTGGCGGGTGAAGACGCCTATCTGCGCCGGCTTCACCTTCTTTTTTAAGCTGTAGCGCGCGCTTTTTTCCTCTTTTTTCTCTTTCGATTTGACGAGAATGATACCTTCCCGTCTCATCATTGTTCTGAGGTCGAGTTCAGACTCGGCGGCGAGCGAACCGTACTTTACTTCGCCTTTGGAGGTGCGGCCTTCCCATTCAAAGAGTGGCATATGGACTATTATCGTCCATACGCGCAAAAAGTTTATTCCTTCATCACGCCATAGAACGTGACGTTCTCCCGTTTCACAAGAATGACTATGCCGTTCTTCAGGTTAGCGCTTTTCATAATCTCCTTGAAATCCACCACATTGCGAACCGGTTTCTTGTTAATCTCCGCTATGATGTCACCTGCTCTCAGGTCCGCATTTTCTGCGGGGCTGCCGGGCTGAATATCGGTGACAATGACGCCCCGTCGATCTTTGAGGTTGAGGTGGCGGGCAATCTCCGGAGTGATATTCTGCACCACCAGACCGTAATTCTTTTCAGTCTCCGGCGCTTCCCTTGCCTCTCTCTTTTCATCTTTGAGTTCGCCGACCGTGATATCCACCTCGATATTCTTGCCATCCCTTATGAGGCCGAGTTTCACCTTTTTGCCCACCTCCGTGCCGGCAACGAGCTTCGGCAGCTGTTCCATTTCTTTGATCCTGTTGCCATCGAACGATATGATCACATCGCCCCTGTGTATGTCGGCTTTGCTGGCCGGGCTGTCCTCCATCACATCAGAGACGAGTGCACCTTCCGACTCTTTCAGATTGAAACTTTTTGCCAGCTCCGGGGTAACCTTCTGAATGACGACACCGAGCCATCCCCTGACCACTTTGCCCTTGCTTTTCAGTTGCGGCAGCAATGATTTGGCAAGATTGATGGGTATGGCGAAGCCGATACCCGTACCGCCGGACACAATAGCAGTATTAATGCCGACAACCTCGCCTTTCAGGTTGAACAGGGGTCCGCCACTATTCCCCGGGTTGATGGACGCATCTGTTTGGATGAAGTCATCATAGGGCCCCTGCCCGATCACTCTTCCCTTGGCGCTCACAATGCCTGCGGTGACCGTATGCTCAAGACCAAAGGGATTGCCCACGGCAAGGACCCATTCCCCTACCTCAAGTTTATCCGAGTCCCCCAGGGGTGCAACGGTCACACCATTTTTCGTGCTTATTTTGATTACCGCGATGTCGGTCTTTGAGTCTTTACCCACGACTTTTGCATCGTACTCCTTGCCGTCTTTCAGCCTCACTTTTATAGCCGAGGCCTTTTCCACCACGTGGTTATTCGTCAGTATATAGCCTTCCTTATCGATAATGAATCCGGACCCGAGGCTCCGCTGTTTGAATTCCCTTTGCGGATGGTCTCCGAAGAATTTTTCGAAAAAGTCCTCCCCGAAGAATTCCCTGAATGGGCCCATGAAACGTTCGCCCTGGTCCATTCCCTTAACTACAGTGGTGGTGCTGATATTGACAACCGACGGAGAGACTTCCTTGACCAGCGTGGTGAACTGCGGCAGTCCTCCGCTGAAAGCGGGTTGGTGGGTGCCCACACTCTTGGGTGCACTGGCCTCTTCACGAGAGGTCAGTTTCTCTCTCGCGTATAGTGAAGCTGCCAGGATCAATATAAGCAGAAGAATTACGCCGAACCACTTCTTGTCTCTCATGTAGCTCCTCCAGCCAGCGGTAGTTTGATCGAGAAGATGGTGCCAGAAGAGGCATGGCTTTCCACCTCTATCGTGCCCTTGTGTGCCTCTGCAATCCACTTGCTGATCGACAGGCCCAGGCCGCTCCCGCTCTCCCTGTTTCTCGAGCCGCCTGCCCTGTAGAACCTGTCGAACACGTACTTCAAATCCTTTTCCGATATGCCGACTCCCGTGTCTTTCACATTGATCCGTATTGACCCGTTTTCGGGGCGTGAGGAAATGGCGACTCTCCCGCCCGGTTGCGTGTATTTTATGCCATTTTCCACGACATTCCAGAGCATCCTCCGCAGCTTCAACTCATCTCCGGGCAGCCTGGTTTCATGCAATTCCTCCACCGTGAGTTCTATGTTCTTCTTCTCGGCGAGGATGCTCATGCCCGAGTAAACTTCCAGTATCAGATCTTTCAGATCCACCTCGTTTACTTTGAGCTGGGTCTCGCCGGTATCGGCTTTAGCCAGGAGGAGAAGATCATCTATGATTCTGGCCATCTGGTTAATCTCCTCTAGGTTGCTCGTGAGTAGCTGCTGGTATACTCCATTATCTCTAGGTTTCCTGAGGGCTACCTCCGTTTCGCCCTTCAGTATGGTGAGAGGAGTCTTCAGTTCGTGGGAGACATCAATACTGAATTGATTGATTCTCTGGAACGCATCTTTCAGCCTCGCAATCATCTCGTTAAAGGTGTGCGCCAGCCGGCTTAGCTCGTCTTTTCTGCGGCCGACATCTATCCGTTCATCGAGGTTGCTCGACGAGATTTTGATGGCAGCCCTCCTGATCTGGTCCACAGGTTTCAGCGCCTTTTTGGCCATGTAGTAGCCGACTGCAATTGCCGCGACTATGGACGAAGGGATGCCGATAAGCAGGATAATGAGAAGCCGTTTCATTGTTTCGTCGAAGTCTTCTAGCGAGGTCCCTACCTGCACGATGCTTGTAACCTTCTTATTCTCGATGATAGGAAACGTTATCATGCGAAGGCGGGGAGTTCCTGTTTCTATTGTTTCGTATACGGTCTCGCCCTGGGTGGCCCTTTCCAGCGTCGAAAAACTCGTCGGCAGAGTCTGCGTTTCGATGTCGCTCATCTTGGCGCCGATTCTTCCCGATCTGTCCATGATCTGGATGAATTTGCCTTTGGGTTTTCGCCCCAATACATTCTCCAGGTAACGTTCGAAGTTACCGAATACGGTCGGATCGTGGGTGTCCGTTATTGATGACGATATGACTTCCGCGATCGAACGTATTTTGGTATCGATGCTTCGCTGCAGGCTGTTCTTGAAATAGACGTAGACTCCGCCTCCGAAGGCCGTTAGAACCAGGAGCAGTATTCCGCCGAATAACAGAGAAAGACGCCAACGTATCGGTAGATTAGTCAGCCTTTTCATCTTCCTCTTTAAGGACGTAGCCGGTGCCCCTCACAGTGTGGATATATTTCTTTTTGGAAATTGACTCGATCTTCTTTCTCAAGAAATTTATATAGACATCCACGATGTTGGTAGAATCTGAACCATCCTGCCACACACACTCTGCTACTTCCTTGCGGCTTACAGGTCTCTCGTTGTTCTTGATCATCAATTCCATGATCATGAATTCTTTCTCTGTCAACTCGGTCTGTTTGGATCCAACCGTCAGGGCCCTGTTAAAGGGATCGAGCGTCATATCCCGGTAACGGAGGATGTGGGCATCTCTGCCCGATTTTCTCCGGAGGAGCGCCCGCATACGGGCGAGAAGCTCTTCGAAGGAGAACGGCTTGGTGAGATAATCGTCGCTACCCGTGTCGAGACCGCGCACGACATCCTCTTTAGAGCTCTTGGCGGTAATGATCAGCACGGGGGTCGTCATGCCCCAGCTCCGCGCAGTCTTCAGCACTTCAAGTCCGTCTATCTCGGGAAGCATGAGGTCAAGCAGCACAATGTCGTACGCGGCAGCTTTGAGGAGCTGCAGACCCTCCGCACCATTATAGGCTACCTGCACGGCGTAACCCTCCTCCTCGAGGCCTTTACTGATGAAGCTTGCAACCTTGAGTTCGTCCTCAATCAGAAGTACATTCATAGTCAGCCCACAAGATTCCCACGGTTAGCCGTGTTATTTTGCTCGGACAGATAGCCGGTCTTCGACCCATCCCCGAGCACTGTGCCCCGCTCTTCCCCATCCAGCAGGAATCTATGCAACTCTGTCGGACAGGCGAGCGAAAGCGCGGCATCACCTCGCCCTTGCCGGTGAAAGGGGGACGCAAGCCCTCATGGATAGTATAGTACAAAAAGTCGGGCCATTCCAGTAGGTTTGACGACGTTCGACTATCTCAGGCATCGCCGGAGCTCTGCGATCTCTATTGAGCGAATCCGTCGCCAAACGCGCCAAAAAGTGTTTGACAAAGAATTGTGAATCCACTAAAACTAGATGTCCGCGCAGAGGTCCTAGGACATCTGTTGGTCTGATCCATACTATAGAAAGGAAATTTTTTTCTCATGACTCTTTTGGAAGCGTACGTCGTCATGTTTATTGCAAGTTTCTGCTCCCTGGTTATTGAAATGGTGGCGGGTCGGATACTTGCGCCCTTTGTGGGCGTCTCCATTTATACCTGGACGAGCATTATCGGCGTCATACTGGCAGGAATCAGCATCGGAGCGTACATCGGCGGAAAAATCGTAGACCGTTTCCCGGCCAGAAAGACCCTCGGCATCTTGCTACTCCTCTCCGGCCTCAGCTCTCTCACGATTATCCCGCTTACCGACCTTGTGGCTGCGCACCGTTTTCCGCTCTCGCTCATGTGGCGTATTTTCACGGTCACCACAATTATTTTCTTTATTCCAGGGTGTATCCTGGGCACGATATCGCCGGTCGTGGTGCGGCTCACCTTGAAGAATGTGGAACGAGCGGGGAATGTCGTGGGGAAAATTTACGCGGTATCGACCCTGGGCGCAATAATCGGCACGTTCGCAACAGGGTTTGCGCTGATCTCCCTGATGGGAACGCGCCCGATCATTATGTCAATGGGGGCGCTTCTTGTTGCTGCGGCGCTTATCTTCGGTGCCCTCTTCAAAGCCAGGAAGGCGCAAGCGATATTTCTCGTAGCCATGTTCGTTCTTTTTTCAGGCTTTTACGTGTTCGCGCATAAGCCGCACGTTGATGAGCGGTACTATTACTACAGGGAGAGCGACTACTACACGTTGAAGCTGGCAAAAACGCAGAGCACTGAAGGGAAAACGCTTCAGGCGCTCATCCTCGATAACCTGATCCACTCCTATGTTTGTTTGGAAGACCCTACCCACATAGAGTATGAATACGAACGCATCTACGCAGAGATCATGAAATGGCGATTTGCCCAGCATGCGCCCTTCAAATCGCTCAGTATAGGCGGTGGCGGCTACACCTTTCCTCGCTATATGGAGATTACTTACCCCGAAGCAAAGATTGATGTCGCCGAGATAGACCCGATGATCACAAAGATCGTGTACGATAAATTGGGGCTTCCGGCGAACACACGTATCAAGACCTACAACACCGACGGCCGCTGGTACGTCATGAACTCCGCAGAGAAGTACGACGTGATATTTACGGATGCATACAACGATCTTTCGATCCCCTATCACCTCACCACCAAGGAATTCATGGCCCAGTTGAAATCAATCATGACCCCGGACGGCATACTTTTATCGAACATCATCGACAACTTTCAAAAGGGCGCCTTTCTGCCTTCTTACATGAAGACGTTGCA
Organism: Syntrophorhabdales bacterium; assembly: GCA_035541455.1. Taxonomy (NCBI): domain Bacteria; kingdom Pseudomonadati; phylum Thermodesulfobacteriota; class Syntrophorhabdia; order Syntrophorhabdales; species Syntrophorhabdales bacterium. Next base: position 25,426 of record DATKNH010000112.1, on the reverse strand, counting down.
GGCAGTTTTTGGCGAGAAGAACGTGTACCTTTTTTCTGTGAGCCCTGATTTCGAGAATCTCCGGATCAGCACATTCATTGTCATGGCGAGCGTTCGCCCTCTTGACATGGCGGAGTTTGATGCCTGGCTGAAGAAAGATTATCGCAGTGAAGCAAAATCCGCCATAGTCTCGGATGCGTTGATGCGCAAGCTTCTCGCCAATCCTCACGCGATTGTTATCACGGATAGCTATGCTCCTGTGGATAATCTCATAGCGCCGGTGTTTGAGGAAAGGTTCGGCTACAACAGGAAAAGGAAATAGCCGCTTCGGCAACTCCTATCAGTGGCATGACAAGAATACCCTCGTGCAAACCGTTTTGTCTTCGGGTAAAATTTCTGCACTTGGTTTATAGTAAAGCGAGATCGTTTCGCGAGTCGAAGCCGGGTTTCCCCGAGGATGCATGGGCAAAGCAAAACGCCTTCCCTGGCTGAATGAAAGCGAGGCAGAGAATGAACGATCTGCATATCACGGTTGACGGCGTGAAAGTGAGCGCGCCTGAGGGCACCACGATTCTTGAGGCCGCGGAGTCTGCAGGCATAAGCATTCCAAGACTCTGCCATCAGGAGGGGATCAAGCCCTCCGGTAACTGCCGCATCTGCGTCGTAGAGGTCGAAGGCTCCCGCGCCCTGGTCGGCTCCTGTCACACGCCTGTTGCAGACGGCATGATCGTCACAACAAATTCCGCCAGGGTGCGCAACGCTCGCCTGGCAACGGTAGAGCTTCTTCTTGCCGGACATACGGGCACGTGTGTCACAGATCTGGAGGCGAGGGAATGCGGCCTGCACAAGCTTGCTTCCGACCTGGAGGCGGGTCCTCCCCGCTTTCACGTCAAGAAACCGCGCCTCTATGCAGCTGAAGAGCAGAATCCTTACGTGTACAGGGACATGTCCAAATGTATTCTTTGCCGCAAGTGTATAAGAGCCTGCGATGAGGTGGCTTGCCAAAGAATCTACAGCATGGCGTACCGCGGTTCTCATTCAAAGGTCGTCGTCGACTGCGATGTGACTCTCGACAAGGAAGTATGCAGGGATTGCGGCATATGCATAGAGTACTGCCCGACCAATGCACTGATGTGGCCCGAAGGCGTTAAGAGGCCAAAAGAGAAGCTCAAAGCAAAACCTTCCGCCAGCTGTTTCTCGGTTAATGGAACCAGGGCAAAGCTCCTTGACCTGCTCAAGGAGAGCCAGGGTAGCGCCGGCTACGTCTCGGAGGATTCGATGGCGGAGATTGCGGCCGAGCTTAACGTTCCCCTGAGTGAGGTTTACGGCGTTGCAACTTTTTACTCCTTCATCGCGAGAAAGCCGCTGGGAAAGCACGTGATCAGGATATGCAGAAGTCTGCCGTGCTACCTCAAGGAAGCGCCCGTGATCATCGAGAGCGTGAAGAATGCAATCGGCATAGGACCGGGCGAGACAACGGTCGACGGATGCTTCTCTTTCGAACTGACAAATTGCATTGGTGCCTGCGATAAGGCGCCGGCCATGCTGATAGACGAGACAGTGCACGGTAACCTCACGCCGGAGAAGATCGCCGGCATACTGAAGCAGCATCGGGAAGCATAGGGAGATTGTATTATGCCGGAGAGGCGAATTGTCCTGGAGCTCTGCGGAACCATAGACCCCCGTAACATAGAGACGTACCTGCAGAGAGGCGGCTATCTGGCCCTCAAGAAGGCCCGCGACATGGGACCCGCCGCGGTCATTGCAGAGATCAAGTCATCGGGGCTAAGGGGAAGAGGAGGGGCAGGTTTTCCCTGCGGCGTGAAATGGGAATCTGCTCGGGCAGCGTCGGGCAGTGAGAAATTCGTGATCTGCAATGCGGATGAGGGTGAGGTAGGGACGTTCAAAGATCGCTACATCATCCAACACGATCCTTACTCCTTTCTCGAGGGCCTGGCCATCGCTGCCTGCGCCATAGGGGCAGCCAAGGCGTATGTCTATGTTCGCGGAGAGTACCGTTTTCTTCTGGACGGTCTTAAAGAAGCTATCGGCCAAGCAGCCGTGGAAGGGCTTATTGATATTCCAATCGAGATACGTGAAGGCGCCGGCGCTTACGTATGCGGGGAAGAATCAGCCTTGATGAATTCCATCGAGGGTAAAAGAGGAGAGGCCCGGTTTCGTCCTCCTTATCCGCCGGAAAGCGGTCTGTTCGGTCAGCCGACCATCGTCAACAACGTCGAGACGCTGATGAATATTCCCCGTATTATCATGAGGGGTGCTGCATGGTTTTCCAATATAGGCACTGCCCAGAGCACAGGCACAAAAGTATTTTCAGTGAGTGGCGATGTGAAGCGGCCTGGCGTGTATGAGCTTGCGCTGGGGAGCACGCTTTCCGACCTGCTGGCGCTTGCCGGCGCTGAAGATGTGAAACTGGTGCAGATCGGTGGCGCTACCGGCGGCATCGTCCCGGGTTCGATGACGACTACACCTCTTTCATACGAGACCGTCCTGGGCTCGGGTGCGGTCACCGTTTTAAACCGCACCAGAGATGTAATCGATTTTGTCTATCGCAGCATGGAGTTCCTGAACGATGAGTCTTGTGGCGAATGCACGCCCTGTCGTGAAGGTACGGGGGTGATGCTCGAGGTTCTGAAGAGACTCAAGAATGGCGATGGAGTCGAGGAAGATATCAACACACTGGAGGAACTCTCCGCAGTGATGATGGATTCGTCGCTGTGCGGCCTCGGACAGGCAGCCCCCGTTCCGGTGCTCGACACCCTGAAGTACTTCAGGAACGATTATGAGACGCGTATAAAACAATCGATCTTTCTGCGCCGCCTGAGATAGGAGGAGGTATGCAATTCATTTGTCCCTATTGCCGAACGGGCTTCGAGACCGTCGATGAACTGAAGTCCCATATTGTCACCGGCCATGGCGCAGAGCCATTGCCCCGACCCGAAGGACTGATCGGCCTCAACGTCAATGGCGCAAAGTACGAGCTTAGCGTAGAGCCTAATGTGACCCTCTATTCGGTGATTCACGATACGCTGGGACTGACCGGGGTGAAGATGTTCTGCGACCGAGGCGCGTGCGGCTCATGCACGGTGATCATGAATGGAAGGCCCGTGCTCTCCTGTATGACACTGGCAATAGAGTGCGATGGCGCGAGCGTGGAAACTGCCGAAGGTATTGCGGCTGCGAAGCACCCTCTCATCGAGACGTATGTCAAGCATCACTGCATGCAGTGTGGTTACTGCACGCCCGGATTTGTGGTCACTGCAAAAGCGCTGCTGGACAGAAATCCTGATCCGACTGAGGATGAGATACGGGAGGCTCTTTCCGGCAATCTGTGCCGTTGCGGCACGTATCCGCAGCACCCGAAAGCCGTCGCTGAAGCGGCGGAGCTCCTGCGGGAGAGCCGCAGGGCGGATGGTGCGGTCCATGAAAAGTAAGCCGCGCAGAAATGACAAGGAAAGAATCATAGCGCCTGAGCACGCGCTGAGGGCCGACAAGCACCCCCTGAAAGAGTATGAGGCGATCGGCCGACGCGGTATCCGGCGAAAAGACGGCTACGAGAAGGCGACGGGCTATGCTCTCTACACGGCGGATGTGCGCCTGCCGGGCCAATTGTGGTTGCGCATTCTTACCTGCCCCTATCCTCATGCCCGCATAAAGCGCATGGATACAGACAAGGCAGCAGGATTGAAAGGCGTAAGAGCTCTCCTCAGGTATGATGATCCGGAGCTGCCGGAGAGGGCGGATGTAAGCGGTCATTTCGGAGGAGGAACCGAAGGGCACGAACCCGTACTCAACCGGGTCGGCTACTGGCAGGGCATGCCCATGGGTGTTGCCGTTGCGGCCGATACGGAGGATATCGCAAACGAAGCACTGAAGCTGGTGGAGATCGACTGGGAAGAACGCCCTTTTAATCTGGATCAGGAAGAGGCGCTGAAACAGGGAGCCCCGTTGAGCAACCCTGAATCATGGCCCGATGGAAACTTTGTCCTCCCTGCGCAGCAGCGGCAGGCCACCATGATATGGGGTAACCCCGATGCAGGATTCAAAGAAGCTGACAGAATCATCGAATGGAGGATGAGAAAAGAGAAGGAAAACTGGGTCGGCCCGGAGCGGCCGAATGGCCTGTTCAGGTGGAACGGGGAGTACCCCGAGCTGTGGCTCAAGCATCAACGTCCTCATCTCTCGAAGCGTCAGATAGCTCACTATTTTAAGTTGCCGGTCAGCCAGGTAACGCTCCATTGTCTGTTCCAGGGTGGAAGCTTCGGCGGTTGGTCGCAGATGGCGCTCAATATGCAGCCGAACATCATCGCCGGCATTCTCTCGAGGAGAACGGGAAAGCCTGTCAAATGGCAGTTCACAAGAAGAGAAGACTTTTGCGGTGCCGGCATGGATAATGCCCGGTACCAGGTGAAGGTCGGCTTTAAAAACGACGGGACAATATGCGCGGTTGCCGCAACATCATGGTTCGGCAGAAAAGGATTTGCGCATCTGGGCCATTTCGTGGAAAACACCAGGGTGCAGCATCTGCTGCAGGAATCAAATGGCGCGGTGCTCAACATCATGCCGGGATCTGCCTTCAGATGCGAGCAGAATATGAACGCCCTCTGTCTGGGCGCTGTGTTGAGCCACGTAGCCGAGGCCCTCGAAATGGATCCGACGATCGTGGCGTTCCGGAACGATGGTGCCGAGGGACGCCCCATGGCCGAACTCGCCGATGTGAAGCGGGCCCATGGCTTTAAAAACAGAGACAGCCTCGCAGAGTGCATCGAGGCGGGGAAGAAGGCGATCCAGTGGGAGAAAAAATGGCACCTGCCGGGAAAGAAGAAACTCCCTAATGGCAGGCTCCACGGCATAGGTTTCACGTTTACGCACGAATGGAGTGATTCGGCCGGCGCCGGAGCCATAGGGATGAGGATAGAACGGGATGATGGGTCGGCTCGCATTCTCGCCCAGCGCTGTGACAACGGGTGTGCTGCTGAAACAGCCTATTGTCAGATTGCTGCGGACGAGCTGGGGTTTCGCTACGAAGATGTGCACTACCGACAGTTTGAAGAAGCCGGCTTCACAACGATGACTCCCGATTCGTCCACCAATCTGACGGTCAATGGCTATGCCATCCGGAATGCGGCGAGGCAGCTCAAACAGAAGATCCTTCAGATCGCCACGACACCCAGAGTGCCGGAGCGGGCCGATATGGGCTATTACCCGCCTTTTCCCGATTGTAAACCTGAGGACCTGGATATCAAGAAGAGCGTCGTTTATGTGAAGAAAGACCCGTCCCGGAAGATGACCATGGCGGAGCTGGTCCGTCCCGCTTTTTTCATGGGCAAGATGGACATTGGCTCCACCGAGCCGCTCTTTGCGTGGGGATGGCAGAATCAGCAGGGCGCTTTCATGGGAACGCCGGGGCCAAGACCAATATTTGTCAGGCAGGCGCATTTTGTTGAGGTCGAGGTTGATCCTGAGACAGGAGAGATAGAAGTGACCAGGGTTGCGAACGCGAATGACGTGGGCAAGGCTGTCAATCCTGATGCAGTAGAAGGCCAGCAGTACGGCGGTTCTGTGATGGGCGTGAGCCGGTCACGCACAGAGGACACGATCTACTGCCCTGCGACGGGTGTGGTGTTGAATGGCAACCTCATCGACTACAAGATCAACACCATGCTTGACTGCGGGCCCATCGACACGATTGTCATTGAGACGGGAATGGGCTACGGCCCGTATGGCTCTGTGGGCATCGGCGAAGACGTTGCCACCGTGGTGCCGGCGGCTTTCTACGCGGCTGTGCACAACGCCGTCGGTGCCTGGGTCGACCTGCCTGCTACTCCGGACAGGGTACTGAGAGCCCTGGGCAAGATATGAGGGGAAGAACATGAAGAACTTTGCGCACGTCAACGCGAGGAGCGTGGATGAGGCAGTCGCCGTTTTGCAGCGCTACGGCAAAAGAGCAGCCGTGATTGCAGGCGGCACAGATCTTCTCGGCAAAATGAAAGACGAGATTCTGCCCTCTTACCCTGAGGCCCTGGTCAATATCAAAACCATAGCCGGTCTCGATTTTATCGAAGAAGAGGGTGGCGCTCTTCGTATAGGCGCACTGACGCGACTGGAGGATATCGCCACTGACAGGAGGGTACGCGACCTGTTCCCGGCCCTGGCAGAGGCAGCCCGTAGAACCGCTTCTACCCACCTGAGAGAGATGGGGACTATCGGCGGCAACATCTGCCAGGATATACGATGCTGGTATTACCGCAATCAGAATAACCGCTTCCCCTGCCTCAGAAAAGGAGGTGGGAAGTGCTATGCCATCGATGGTGATAACCGCTATCACTCCATCTTCGGCGGCAGCGTCGAAGGAGGCTGCTACGCGGTCCATCCCAGCGATACAGCCCCTGCATTGATTGCGCTGGATGCCTCACTGCAGACATCGCATCGCGTGATCAAAGCAGAAGATTTCTTTCAAGTGGATGTGACCAGGACAACCGTTCTCCATGATGACGAGATTGTCACGGAAGTAGTAATACCCAGGCCTTTCGGAAAAAGCGCATTCATCAAGTTTGCGCTTCGCAAGGCCATCGACTTCCCTATCGTGAATTGCGCGGCGATGGCAGCGGTCTCAGAAAAGAAAGTCACAGCCGCGCGGATCTGTCTCAATGCCGTCTACGTTATCCCGATTCGGGCGAGAGCGGCTGAGGAAGCGATCACGGGAAAAGAGATAAGCGATACCAGCGCGGAAGCCGCAGGGGCAGCGGCGGTCTCAGGGGCAAAACCCATGCCGTACAATGGCTATATGGTGCAGATAGCGAAGACGATGGTTAAACGCGCCATCCTCGGCTGCATCTAATGTCAATTTGTCTTCAAGCGTACACCTTCATTGCCCTTCGGCCTGTTCTACTTGGACGTATCGCGAGGTACGCCTGCATAGCCCAGGCCTCGGGTCGCCCCGGTCTCCATCTTGAATACAAATTGACACCAGCACATGTAGAAGAAAAGTCTGTCGGTTCGCCGCGTACCGTGCTGACGCTGGCGCATGAAAAAGTAACGTGGACATAGAAATTAAGCTTTGGGGGAATGTTGCATATCATTCGCAAGAGGCGAAGGGCAGATTCTCCTTGAAAAAAAGAGTGAACGAGGGCAAAACGGTCCAGCAATTGGTCGAGGAGTTGAAGTTGACGGAGGGCTTGAACTACATCATAACCGTTAACGGACGAACCATAGAGTCTGCATATTACCTCAAGGACGGGGATGAGGTCGCCCTCTATTCGCCTTTCTCAGGAGGGTAGAGAACACAGACGGCTGCGCTCGGGCGGACCGTCCGTGCCTGTCATCATCCACCGCAAAAATTGGGAGGTTTACATAATGGCGCTCAAGGTTTTGAGAAGTCCCCTCAGATACGTGCAAGGCCCCGGTGCCCTGCTGGAGATGGGCGAACAGCTGGAAATGCTCGGCATTAAGAATCCGTTGATCCTGGCTTCACCGAGCGCAAGAAAGATAGTGGAACCCGTGCTCGCCAAACCGCTCCGGGAGAAAAAGATCAGGTATGCCCTCACCCAATTCAACGGTCAATGTAATTTCGCGGAGATCGAACGGGTAAAGAATGCATGCGTCGCGGGAGGTCATGACGCGATCATGAATTGCGGAGGAGGAAAGACCATCGACACCGGCCGTGCCGCTGCCACGGGGCCTGCGACAAACGTGCAGAAAGTTCCGCCTGAATTCATACCCAGGTTCGGAGCCGGTGTTGCCTGCATCAACGTTCCCACTGTCGCGGCCACTGACGGCTCAACATCGGCTTCCGCGCTCGTCTATTCTGACAAAGGCACTGTGGAAGCTCTCCTCAAATTCCCGGTCAACCCCACTATGGTCTTTGTGGATACGGCTGTGATCGCCAAATCGCCCATCCGCCTCTTTGTCGCCGGCATGGGAGATGCGCTCAATACACACTTCGAAGCTGACATGAATTACAGGACCGCCAGTCCGTCCATAGGTACGCGCGCGTTGAGTACGATTACCGGCAGAGCGCTGGCGAAACTTTGCCTCGATATCCTCCTCGAGTTTGGCCTCCAGGCCAAAAAAGAGGTCGAGACCGGCATACCCGGACCAGGCGTCGAGGCTGTGGTCGAAGCGACCGTCCTTTTGAGCGGTCTCGGGTTTGAGAACTGCGGTTTGTCCGCGGCTCATGCAGTGGCGCATGGCTTTGACCATATCCCGGAATCTTTCGAGCGCCATCCCTTTCACGGCGAGCAGTCGGGGTTTGGCACGTTGGTGCAGCTCATGCTCGAGGGAAGAAGCCCTCAATTTCTGGAAAATATTTTTGAGTTCTGCAGGTCAGTTGGATTGCCGACCACCTTTGAAGAGCTGGGCCTGAGTGACGCCAGCGACGAAGCTCTCGCGAAGGTGGCTGACGCTGCGTCGAAAAGTTTGCTCATTCAGTCCATGGCAGGGGCGCGCAGGGAGCGTGACAAAGATGGCCGATTCTATGACGACCGGGAGATCTTTAACGCATTGAAAGCAACTGATACCTTCGGCAGGGCATTCGCGGTCCGGAATTGAGGATTTTAGAGAATTTTTGCCGCGGCCGTTCATTGCCGGCGGTAAGACATTCCGCCGGCAGCGGCTAATAGACGAAGCGCAGTACTGATCTTTCCAGTGCGGCGAGGCATCGCGAGAGCGGAGTCTGGGCCAGAAGTAGAGCACAGAGCACTCCGGCTGCATTGGCCCCCATATCGGCGCACTCAAACGATCGGTACCCGCTCAGGCGTTGCAGGTACTCCAGGCATATGCCCAAAACCACGAACCCGATGGCTATTACCCAACGGGCTCGACTCCTCCTGTATATCTGATCGAACCAGAATGTCATTGCGACGTAGGCTGCAAAATGACCGACTTTGTCATTGCCTCTGAACTGCGCCACGTGCGGCGGGTGCGGCATCAACGAGAGAACTATCACCGATGTCACCAACAAAAGACCGATTGCAAGCCACAGATTCGGAAACTTCAGATCGCTCCAAAGACTTGCTTCCTTCTCGCAGCGCAGTAGTATGACACCTTGCTTCATCATCTGTATCGTCCTAGATCTCCTGCTCCAGTTTCTTGGCGTTGCTGAAATCAGGCTGGGAATTCGGGTCAGGAACAAACATCACGTTGTTCTGTTTGTCCTGGGATTTTTCATTGATAAGCTTGTCCGCGTCCTTGTATTTCACCACTTCATCCGCAAATCTGACCATCACGAGAACCAGCCTGTCATCCTTGACGGAGTACGTCGCCGTGATCTTGCCCTTGGCAAGGGTCTGTCCATGTCGCTTGGCTTCGTAATCCGCATTCGCTACGACGCAACTTTTCTTGTCAGCCATAATCTCAAATTTGTCTATGGTGGTATCAAATGAAAACTCATAGATCTTCCGTTGCTGCTCCGCCGCTTTGTTTAACCGGTTTGAGCCTATCATGTAGCTTCTGAAGCTCTTTGTAAAAAGTTCCGTGTCTCCGTTGCTGCTTGCAGCTGTGTATTGATCGGCCAGAATTCTCAGGTCCTTCTCCATCAGGTCTTCTGCAGCCGCATATCCCGCACACCCTATAATAAGCATCATTACAGCAACTACCACTAAACGTTTCATCTCTGCCCTCCCGATTGTTTGGCGATGCCTTGATTTACGTCTATCAGCCCTACCGAAATGAATCCTTTGCACCGCATGTTGTAATGGTAACGACCCGCAATGCCAAAAGCAATCGGCCAGCGGGTTAATTTTTATCAGTAAGAGGCATTAAGCCTTTTGGCCTAATCACGAAGGTCCGGAGCATTCTGATTGCTCCCGCGCGAGCGTATCTGTAGCCTTTAATGGCGCGCCTTTTCCCTGTGCGCGATGGTCGCTGCTGCACTTCGTCAATTCTGGAGAAAATAAGCCGATAGTTTATGTCGAGCCTTAGCCATTCATTGCCGCATATGGCCAGACTTCCCGGCCTGGCCGTGAGTCATTGCGTGCCTTCTCTTGAGGGACAGCGCCCGCAGCGTTACACGCTCCCATTGCACCGGAGTTGCTCAGCAGGAGTGGCGAGCACGATGCACTGCCCGAGGTGCCGTCTTGCCGCAGCCATGAATTTGTAATTCCAAAAAGACACTGAAAGTTGTAGAATGGAAAGAAAGTCGGGGGACAGAATGATAATTTTTAAGTGTGCCAGTTGCGGAGCGGAGATAGAGGTCAGTCTCAAGTCGATCGGAAAAAAAGGGAAATGCCCTGTTTGCTCCGCGGTTAATGTTGTCCCTGGACATGCTAAGAACAAACTGGTTATTGAAGAGCCCGAAACGAAGTGCAAGAGCCCCGTCATTCAAAAGATTTACGATCACGTATCATCGCTAAGTTTCCCCGAGAGCATTATTACTTCGCGTATCACTACAGACCCCAACGGGACTGATCTCGTCTTTTTCAATGTGAGGGTCGGAGACAACGAAAGAAAACAAGCCGTGGTGTTAACGCTCTCTCCGCCGGTCGAGGGTGTAGCCGAAGAGAGCTCGGTGTACGTACGCACTGAAATCGGAAACCTTAAAGGCGCTTCCATCGACGATTTGCTGGACACACTAAAAACCGTGGCTGACTTCTGGTCGTTTAATCTGCACGTGGACGAGAATGAGATCGCAAGCTTGAACTACTCGGTGCCCTTGAGTTCAGTGAACGTGCCTCGCGTTGCAAGAGCGATTCTTGTTATTGGATGGGTTGCAGACACGCTGGAGGGAGCCATACTAGGCGTAGACAAGAACTGATGGAGCGTCTCACGCCGAATTAAGCAGCGGCTGTTGGCCTGGAGTGAATCAACCTGGTCAGCTACGCTTGGTCTGCGCGCCGTTCTCTGATGTCTGCCGCCAACGTTGTCAGCAGTGACGGATTCTTCTCGCGCAGCCAGAGAATGAATTCGATTCCATTCTCATACAACAGAATCCTTTCATCATCGTTCATTGCTTCAATGGTCTTGAAGACCCGGTCAACGGGATCTGGCCGCCAGGCTGTCGTCTGCGTATCAAGGGAATTGTTTGCAAGAGCCTTCATGTCAGACCTCCTCGGGAGATGGTGCGTTCCATGGCGTCGCTGCCTTACTGCTTTTCCTCAACACTCATTGTAATGATGTCAGGAGTACAGTAACACTCTACCGGGGCTATAAGCCAAAGGCAATACATCATACGGCTATTTTTTGTCAGTACAACGGCCTAATCCGTCCAGTGTAACAGATTCCTTTTATCGAGAAGATTTGGCCCTGTTTCGATGAATTGCACGGGCACGTTATGAACCGGACGAGCATGCAGAGCAGCCAGACGACCTCAGCCTACACTAAGCAGACAGGGACAATCTAAAAGTACGATGTCGTCTGTTGGGACCTGAATAGTGTCCTCCTAAACCTCTAATGGGATCAGTGTCAACGTAGATCCATCTCTTCTCGGACGGACGTCTGAATCTTCGAATCTCGTTTTCTGCAAGAAGTCTATCAAGAGTCTGAGCATTGACAAAATCGTAATGGCTATTTTGATACTGCACATGTAACATCATGGTGGCCTCCGGGATAATCCTGCTAAACCCCGTTTCGGTCTCAATTGTTGATTTCAATAATCCGTTTCGCTCTTTGTTGCCCTGTCTTAATATAATCCGGGTTTCTCGGAAAACAAGCGCAATCCAGGCCGCGTCGAGCAGCGGAGGAGCATGCTTTCAAGCGTGGGTGAATGCATGGCCTGTCTGCGCGAACGCATGCTCCGAGTAACGCCCGCGGAAAATCCCACGGGTACCCGGCTTGCCCGCGAGCATCTGTTGTAATTCTGCTCCCGGATGTTGTAACTTCTCCCCACGGCGCGAGACTACATGGCCAAAAAGTTCGGAAAGGACCTCACAGAGGGCAGTATACCCAGACACCTCCTGCTCTTCTCCATCCCGATGCTGGCAGGCAATGCGCTGCAGATCGGCTACAGCCTGATAAATACCATCTGGGTGGGGCACCTCATCGGAGAAAATGCGGTGGGAGCTGTGGGAGTCAGTTTACCCGTACTCTATGTGCTCTTCGGTTTTGCCATGGGCATGTCGATCGCGACCACCATTGTCGTGTCGCAATATTACGGGGGAAAAGATTACGCTATGGTGGAGAAGGTGGTGGCCAACGCCTTCTCCCTATGCCTGCTCATCGCAACGGTGTTGACTATCACGGGGATTCTCTTGAGCGATCATCTCTTGAGACTCATGGCGACGCCGCCCGAGAACTATGCCATGGCCTCGACCTACCTGCGCTTGAACCTAGCCGCTTTCATGTTCTTCTATTTCGGCATGCTCGTCAACTTCATGCTCAGGGGGATAGGCGACACCCTTACCCCTCTCGTATTCATGTCCGTGGGGCTCGGCCTCAACGCAGTGCTCGATCCTTTCTTCATCGGAGGATTCGGCCCTTTTCCGCAGTGGGGCCTCAACGGCGCAGCGTACGCGACCATTGTCGCCCAGGCAAGCGCCGTAGCGGTGAACATCCTGTACTTGAACCGAAAGAAGCACCTGATCGCATTTCATCCCCGGAAACTCATGCTGGACAGACACCTCACCCTGCTGCTCTTCAAGATAGGGCTTCCATCCATCGTGCAACAGTCACTCGTCTCCATCGGCAGCCTCTTCATAGTGAGCTTCGTCAATGGCTTCGGAGCCGCAGCAACAAACGCCTTTGGAGCCGTGGGGCGGGTGGACATGATCGTTTTCATGCCCGCCCTGTCCATGAGTATGGCGACTGCCGCGCTCACCGGGCAGAACCTCGGCGCGCGCAAGACGCACAGAGTGAAGGAGATATTCCGGTGGGGCCTTGTCATGACGTCGTCAATCACCATCCTCATATCCCTGTTTGCCGTCTTTCTTTCAAGGCTGATCCTCATGATGTTCGGTCTCGGGGACGATCCAAACGTCGTGGACATAGGCGTCAGCTACCTGCACATCGTGGGTCCCTGCTACCTTTTCTTCTCGATTGCCTTCGTGTCGAATGGTGTCATCAACGGCGCCGGTCACACCATGATCACCATGATGCTTTCCTTGATGTCGCAGTGGATCGTGAGGGTACCCGGCTCGTGGCTCTTGTCAAAGACCAGCCTTGGAGTGAATGGCATATGGGTGGCCGTGGCACTGAGCTTTATGGCGACTATGGTTGCCAGTCTGCTCTACTATTTTTCCGGAAAGTGGAAAACTTCGACAGTCATCAAAGCTCCTCCCGTGCTCCCGGTCGTTGAGTGAACAGCCGATAGAGAGAAGGTTCATTGCTGCACCTTGCGCGTACCATTGGATTTGTAACAGAATGACCTTCAAAATCAACTAAGCACACTCGCTGAACCCGCAGGAATGACACACGGAGCAACCTCCTTCGTGCTCCACCTTGCCGCCACATTCGCGGCACGCTCCTTTAAGCGGCGGCCTCCTTTCCATTTTGCCCGAATGACCATTGGAAGACATGTGGTTCCGAATAGCCTTGGCCACCGCATCGGCGCAAGAGAGGATCTTGTTTTCACCAAAGCCGGAAGGTGAATGGCAGGAGATGTCCAGAAGCTGCTTGGTGACCTCTTCCGGTTGAACGCCGCTTCTCCAGGCAAGAGAGACCATCCGGCCGATGGCTTCGCTTTGTGAAGCGGCGCAACCGCCAGCCTTGCCCATGGTGGTAAACAACTCGAACAGCCCATTTTCGTCCTCGTTAATGGTAACGTAGAGAGGCCCGCAGCCGGTCTGCATGCGGTAGGTCCAGCCCCCGAGGGATACAGGACGTTCACGGACGATTCTTGCCTCGCTCTCCCCCGATTCTTGCGGCGTCTTCGCGGTAGAGAGCACCTGGTGTTCCCGTGACCCGTCACGATATATCGTGACGCCCTTACAGCCCAGTCCGTACGCAAGCTCGTAGACCTTCCTGACATCCTCAACCGTAGCAGTTTTCGGAAAATTCACCGTCTTGCTTACCGCATTGTCCGTGCTCTTCTGAAATGCCGCCTGCATGCGGATATGATCCTCCGGTGTGATGTCGTGGGCTGTAACGAATATGCGGCGGATATCAGCAGGAATCTCCTCGATGTCTTGGATCGTGCCGTGCTCGGCAATTTTCTCCATGAGGGCCTCAGAATAGATCCCGCTTTTCCTTGCCATGGTCTCGAACAAGGGGTGGACCTCGACCAGGGTGTTGTTGTCCAGGACCTGCCGTACAAATGAGACGGCAAAAATCGGTTCGATTCCGGATGAGGCATTCGCAATAATAGAAAGCGTTCCTGTCGGAGCAATGGTGGTAACCGTAGCGTTTCTGACCAGGGGTTTTCCCTGTTGAGAAAAAAGTGAGCCTTCGAAGTTAGGAAATGCACCTCTCTCCCTGGCAAGACCGATGGAGGCACGATGTCCTTCCTCATTGATAAACTCCATGACCTTCCCGCCGAGTTCGATCGCATGCTCCGAGCAGTAAGGAATCCCGAGTGCGATGAGCATGTCAGCCCACCCCATGACACCAAGACCGATCTTTCGGTTGGCGTACGTCATCCGGGCGATCTCGGGCAGGGGGTATCGGTTGAGCTCAATCACGTTGTCGAGAAAATGTACCGCCAGATGCACAATCCCTTGCAGTCGCTGCCAGTCGATTTGACCGTCCTTTACCATCAGGCCCAAGTTGATTGACCCCAGGTTGCAGGATTCATAGGGGAGCAGCGGCTGCTCGCCGCACGGGTTTGTGGATTCGATAGTGCCGACATGAGGGGTGGGGTTGTCCCGGTTCAAACGATCGAGAAAAATGATACCAGGCTCTCCATTCTCCCATGCATGCCTGACAACCAGGTCAAAGACCTCGCTGGCTCTCGCTGTTCCAGCAACTTCCTTGCTCCGGGGATTGATCAGCGGATAGGATTCATCCCGTTCCAATGCCTCCATAAAGGCGTCGGTCAGGCCCACCGAGATGTTGAAATTGTTCAACTGCTTCTGGTCGGCCTTGCACCGGATAAATTCCAGGATATCCGGGTGATCGACGCGCATGAGAGCCATATTGGCGCCTCGCCTTGTACCGCCTTGTTTGACGGCTTCCGTGGCGGTGTCGAAGACTCGCATGAAAGAAACAGGTCCGCTGG
Source organism: Syntrophorhabdales bacterium (assembly GCA_035541455.1). Lineage (NCBI taxonomy): Bacteria > Pseudomonadati > Thermodesulfobacteriota > Syntrophorhabdia > Syntrophorhabdales > Syntrophorhabdales bacterium. The sequence continues at coordinate 10,344 of DATKNH010000112.1, read as the reverse complement.
AGATGCCCGTGGTTGACCGGACAACATCATTCTTGGGACGGAGAGACGAAAAAGAAAAGCCTGTTCCTCCGCCCGACTTATGGATGAGGGCGGTGTGTTTGACTGCATCAAATATCCCCTCCATAGAGTCTCCAATGGGAAGCACAAAGCATGCGGACAGTTGACCGAGCTCGCGGCCGGCATTCATGAGCGTAGGGGAGTTAGGCAGGAACTCGAGGTTGGCCATGATATCATAAAATTGACGTGCCAGAGCTTGAGTGCCAGCGCCATCGCTGAACTTTGTATCAGCCTGGGCAATCGCGCTTGCAACACGCCGGAACATATCAGCGGCCGTTTCAATAACGTGGCCATGCTGGTCTTTTCGCAGATAGCGTCGCTCCAGGACCGTTGAGGCGTTTTTCGATAATCGTGGGGCGATGGGCTGATGATTGTCCATGATACAGTCTCCTTCTCAGAACATGGGTAAAATGTTGAGTTGTTGATGCGTAAACACAACATCTAGTATATATTGTCAATATACCTACTATATATAGTGATCGTCAAGCCAAATCTTCTATTAGATTACCGACGCCCTTAGACCACGCTTCCCAGCGCTCTTACAGATTTGGTATCCCGGAACCCGCAGCCATAGTGCTTCCTGGCCTTGGGCTCGTGAAAACAGGCCGAGAGAGAAAAAGACTGGAAAGTGTGCTACAACCCTTATAGCAGGGGTTGCTACCGAATTCACCGCAAAGCGGTTCTTAAGGTCGGGCCGCACTACGGAGGTGGGACAATGAAACGCAATTTCATCGTACAAGTCCTGGTACTTATTTGTTTGGCAAGCATTCTGCCCGCCGTTTCAGCCGCCGAAGAAAATCGAAGGGATGGCAATTGGTGGCTCAATCAGGACCCGCTCACGCGTTCAGGTTACGTTAACGGCTTCCTCGATGGCATGGGCCTGGGTAGCAACTTCTCGTACTGGAATTTCGCCAAAGACACCAAGATGAATGCGTGCATGGAAAAGGTACTGGAATCGTATGGTGATTACCATTCCAAGTATTTTGAGAAGGTAACAAACCGGCAGCTCATTGATGGTATAGAATCCTTTTACACTGACGTTATGAATCGCAGGACCCTGGTAGCCGATGCCGTCTGGCTGGTTGTCAATGTCATCGCGGGTACTCCGATGGAAAAAATTGATTCGATGCTCAAGACTTGGCGCCGTGGGGCACATGACTGAGCACTCTCATGACCGAGCAATCTCTATGGGGGGCACTGAACGAAAATGATCCTGCGCGTCCTCTCTCATCCCCTTAACCGAGAAAATTGCCTGCCTTAATAGTCTGAAAATCCTGCCGAAAACTGAGTTGTGGAGGACTTATGACAAGGCATATTGTGGCACTGAACATCCTCATCTTTCTTATGGGGCTCTCGGTATTAACTGCAGCAGAACCAAACCCGGAGGGTGAGAAGACAGTCGAATCCACCGAGGGGATAACAGACAATAAACCTGCTGTTCCATCAACGGCTGAAGCACTCATTCGATTAAAGCGTTCATTAGATTTGGTTGGGCTGGGGCCATCAGCAACCCTTGATGAGAATAGTATCATGAGAGAAACTTTTCCGAATGCCTCTAGTCCTGAAGAAATCAACCGAAGTGTAGGGGCTTCTACCCCTGAGGAAGCCCATCGCAAGGTCATGCAGAAAGTACAGTACGTGCTATTCAAGAAATATCTGGAGTGGGGGCGACGGGTATACGGGCAGGCAGGCTACAGCTTTGATCGCTCCATAATCAGCTTGGCCGAGAACACGGATTCTCTCCAAACGTATGACGCGAGCAGGTCTGAAATGGTGACCTGGCTCATGACCTCATATCTTTTTATCCAACTGCACGACAAACAGGGGAATAACGATACGGAGTTTTTTTCGACCACGGCAGGCCCTGCACTCCTGGAGGCAATTGACCACATAATAGAAGAGGCAGGGCTCTATCCGACATTGAGAGAAACGACTCCACCACCAGCTTCGACCGCTCACACTGCTCTTCCGCCGGCTAGCACAGATGCTCCACGAGAATCATACGTCCGGGTATATTCTGATGATCCTCACGTATATGCCGGTGACTGGGGAATGCAGATCAACCCCAAAACAAAAGATGTCGATTCAGTTACAAGGGGAGGGCCCGCACAGAAAGCCGGGATTAAATCAGGTGATACGGTAGTGAGGATCGACGGGGTCGATGTGACTGATGCCAACGTCGATGACATCATTAAATGCAAACCGGGTGAACATAAAATTTTTGTATTTTCTAGAGACGGCAAGGAAGAAGTGTTCGAGCTGGTTTCAGTTGCCTCTGCAGGACCAAGGGCAAGCAATCTGAATAACAGTCCCGGGGCTGTACGTGAATCGCAGGCGGGTGCCGGCGTGCGAAGTCCCAAGAGGCAGATGAGATGATGTCACGATGCAAATACAACGTCCTGCAGCGGGTCATTCACGCTTGGTGGTACTTCCGAATGTAGCAAGCTCAAGTTTTTCAATCTCATCGCTTGCGCATTCAGGACATTCAGGGGGTTCTTCCTCTCCAGGAATCGCGACGAACTCCCAACCACACTTCCTGCATATATACTTTTCTTCGGCCATACCATCACCCCTTTCTTCAGTTATTTTGCTTAATCATCAACGTCGATTTTGACATCGTAGGGAGCAGGGCGGCCCTCGCCCCTTTCGAGCCAGTCCCTCAGGCTCAAGAGAAAGGTAGCCCACTTGGTACTGCAGTGGTGCATAAATTCTGTGGGCTTCTTCCAGTTGGCATGTGTGAATAGGACAACAGTTCGATCTTTTTTTGGCTTCAGTTCAAAGATCAGCTCCGTCCCCAGCCACTCCTTCGGCCCCTTCACGCATTTCCATTTCACCAGTTTGTTAGGCTTCGACTCAACGACCTTCATGTCAGCAAATCCGAAGAGAATAGTTCCGCCTTTCTTGGCGCTCCCTTTCGTATCCACGATCCACCAATGGGAAAGCCCATCAATAGTGGATAACGTTTCAAAAACCTTCTTGGGCGTCGATCTGATACCGACTCTATGAACAATATCTGCCACGGCTCTACCTCCTTGACTGAGACTATACCTCTTAGTTAGTCATTCGTTTAGAAGGAGTCAAGACGGGGCCGGGTCAATGGGGCCAAGAGGGGGCCAAGAGAATGAAGATAACCGATTTGAATTTGTAGACGGAGGCTACCGTTCGATTTTATCACTCGACCTCAGTCTTTACGAGTAATGTGCATGCCCCTTCTGTAGCCAGTGTTGAGAAGGGTTTTCAGACCACACAAAACGATGATCCGTAATTGACCGTAATAAGAGCATTTTTTGGAAGGCTATTGGTTTGCCATGCAGAGCAGCATTAAGACATCTTAATTTTTGAATAGAGCTTGGAATCATTAGACATTACAGGGATATTTCAGGGATGTTACAATACTGAGCAAAGTGGTCATCACCCAAGAAATAACAGATACTTACAGTCTTTGATCGGGGAGTTATGCACAGGTTGTTCTACATAGAATGTGGAAAACCCCTAACCGAAGAGATGTGACTGATTCGGAAGGCGATGACCTGCAGGAGTTAGAGCCAACCCTTTCGCTTCCATCCTTGAGTATTTTCGAGACAACGACGTCTCTCTTCGCTTATTATTCGTCCTCAGGTAATGCCTTTAGCGGCCAGTGTCTTTCTGGCGGTGAGTTCACATGCTGCCCGGTCCCGTTCAAACTGACTGGGGCTTTGAAACGATAATCTTCTACTCATCCCACCATCAGACCAATCGTACAGACGAGATCACGCACTTCCCAATTTCACGTGTAGTTAGAAGATGAATGAAATATCCTTCGTCATCTGTGCGCAGTATGCACACAAACCCCTTCACAACATCTTATCTTGAAAAATGTTACAGGGTTGGGTACAAGCCCTTCTGGGCAATAAAAATAGACATTGACACAGATCCCGTGGCAATCTAACGCGCCTGGGCATACGACTTGCTGATGAAAAAGAAGAAGGTGTGATCTTTTGAGAGGAAGGAGCGCGATCATGAAGAAGAAAGAAAATGTTTCCGAGATTTTTGATAATGATGACCTACTTGATGATATAGAGCTGTTGGAGGGCAGAGATCACGACAGAACATTGACACTCAAAGCAGAGCCTCGATCGAGGAGAGTACAACTTTTGGCACAAGGTGCCAAACTTATAAGGTGTATGTGTTGTCGCGGGATCAAGCCGTTGATCGCGGCAGACGAATTCCAAGACGGATGGATTTGTGAAGATTGCATCCCGATACAGAACTCATCTTGTCCACATCCTTACATTCTTCCCTGGCCACCTTAGAGCGCCAATCTATCTCACTTGAGTCCTGCCTTGCCCCACCGGCACTATTCGCAGGTGCACTGCACAACAACACTGACCGCCCGCTTTGGTCTTTACAATCGCGGGAAGTGTTTGGTAGCATGAGATCGTATTGCAGGTCCGATTAGTCCCTGCAGCCTCTTCTAATCTTAAAACACGAACCCAGGAGGGCCATATGAATCGTCGTGACTTCCTAAAGAGTTCCATTGCGGGTGCCGCAGCCGCGGTTGGAATATCGGCCGGTCGCGCGGAAGCTGCTTCCTCTTCCGGCGTGCCTAAGAAATGGGACTATAGCGCCGATGTTGTTATCGTCGGGTATGGCGGCGCGGGTGCGACCGCTGCCATAACCGCTTTCGACAAGGGAGCCAAGGTGGTCATCATCGAAAAGGCTCCAGAGGGCATGGAGGGTGGCAACACAGCGGTCAACGCGGGAATCTTCCGGTGTCCTACGGATGTCAAGGAACACATAACCTATCTCAAAGCATTGAATGGTGCCCACCACGTACCCGACGACATCGTCAGGGCAATGGCGGAAGGTGCCGCGAAAGTCGCCGACTGGATCAAGAGCTTCGGTTTCGGTGTCACCCCGACGATCCTCAACCCGCGTTGTTCCGGTGCCGAGTTCCCCAACCTTCCCGGCGCAGAAGTGGATAAAGGCTTCAACATGACCAGGCCTGATGGGACGCTCGGATGGGGCAAAGATTTTTGGGCCCTTCTTATCAAACCGCAGGTTGAAGAAAAGCGCAAGATCAAGATCCTCTATGAGACCCCTGGGCGTGAACTCATTCTCAATGAGAGGCGGGAAGTAATAGGCGTCCTTGCCGACAAGGGCGGAAGGCCCATAACCATCAAGGCCAGGAGAGCGGTCATTCTCGCTGCCGGAGGCTTTGAGAATAGTGAAGAGATGCAGCGTGACTACCTGGTGCCTGGGGCCGGAATGGCCGGAACCGTGCCGCTCAAGACGGTGGGAACGCCCTACAATACGGGAGACGGGATCAAAATGGCAATGGGTGCGGGTGCCGACCTCTGGCACATGCAGGACATGGCCGGACCTATGCTCCACTACTGGCCACCTACAACCAAGACCTCTTCGCAAGTTTTCTTTCAGGGTAACAGCTACATCATTACGGACCGACGAGGAAACCGCTGGTTTGACGAAAAAGAGCTCTGGCTACACGGGAAGGGTGGTGAGAAACTGTTCAACTACGACGCAGCCAAGACCGAGTATGCCCGTATCCCCTCTTACGCCATTTTTGATGAAACTGTGCTCAAAGCCGGCCCGCTGGGCCCGACACGAACAAGTCAGTGGACTTGGGTGTCTCTTAAGGAGAAACTCGCCTGGAGCCAGGACAACTCGGAGGAAGTTGCGAGAGGCTGGATACTCAAGGCTGATTCTACGAGGGACCTGGCTGCGAAACTGAATGTCGACGGATCGATCCTCGAGGCGACGCTTGCAAGCTGGTCAAACGCTTGTGCTGCCGGCAAAGACGCGCTGTTCGGCAGGAACCCCGCTACCCTGAAGCCCATACAAGGTCCTCCGTACTATGCAATGACCCTGATGCCGCAGGTGATCAATACACTCGGAGGTCCGCGGAAAAATGCGAAGACCCAGGTACTCAGGCCGAACGGCCGGCCTTTGGGTCGCCTGTATGCTGCCGGCGAGGCAGGCTCCATGTTTGGCTTCCTCTACCAGTGCGGCAGCAATTTCGGAATCGACTGTCTCGTTTTCGGTAAAATAGCAGGCATGAACGCAGCCGCCGAAAAACCGTGGGATAGAAGTGCCTGAAGAGGGGCTTAAACGTTTTTTTGAAAGAGGCTGAGAGAATGAGCGCGAGATTTGTTTGCTCATGGGGCTTGGCGGTCTTTTGCTTTTTTCTCGGGACCGGTTTCGCGAGCAACAAAGCCGCGAAGCCTGCAACGAAGCCTCCTGAGGCCGCTTCGGAGAATTGCCTGAACTGTCACGGGCCGTTCGATACGCTCGCTTCACAGACCGGAAACTACGTGATGCCCAGCGGCGAGAAAACCACGCCCCACCGCCACGTGCCTCACGACGGGACAAAAGTTCCGAATTGCTCGATTTGCCACATGGCACACGGTCTACCCTTCAAGAAGAACGATAAGGCTCCCAAAGCAAATGTCGACTTTTGCTATGCGAATTGCCACCACACGAGTAATTTCAGGTCCTGCAAGGATTGCCATGCCTAGTGCCAGCCTGTACGCTGTGATATGAAGGCCGGCTCAAGGCGGCACGAACCGAACTCTGCTGCTAAAGTCCGGATTCTCTGCAGACTACTCTACTAACAGACATGTGCTGAGCGGCATGTTCCACGTTAAGCACCTGCGAATGAAGCGCCCAGGCAGTATAAGCAAAACTTTACATTGCCGAATAGAAGATGGAATGGCGGAACGCTTCTGATGGTCTCATTTCTCAAGCAGCTATGGTTTCTATGAGGTTCACCCAATAGTCGGCTCCGATTGAAAGCAGACGATCGTTGAAATCATACCTCGGCTGATGTCCCATTCCATTCGGTCGTGGCGCTCCTGCTCCCATGAAGAGAAAAGCTCCAGGCGCACAGCGCAGCATACACGAAAAATCCTCGGAATACATCACCGGCGAAGCATTGCCAATGACGCGGTCACTTCCCACTACAAGGGATGCGGCGCGAAGAGCGTTTTCCCTTTCCTTTGGGCTGTTAATTACTGCTGGGCAGCGCCGTTGATAGTTCAGATCCACCCTTACCCCGAGAGAAAGTTCTAGACCTCCGAGCACCTCCCGCATTCGTTGTTCCACCAAGTCCTGAATCTCTGGTTTCAGGTGCCTCGTGCAGCCGCGGAGCACCACCTGCTCAGGAATCACGTTATACGCTGTGCCGCCCTTGATCTCCGTAACGCTCAACACCGCTGTCTCGAGCGGTTCTATATTCCTGCTCACGATGCTCTGAAGCATGACCACCGCATGGGATGCGGCTACTATGGGGTCGCGCACGTTTGCGGGCATGCCGCCCGCATGACCCCCCACGCCTGTAATGGTGATATCGAACGTATCGAAGGATGCCATCATGCTCCCGGGAGTCGAGGCAAAGTTACCCTCCGGCATCGCCATATGGTTATGCAATCCGAAGACACAATCCATAGGAAAGCGCTCGAAGAGACCGTCATCCACCATAGCCTTTGCGCCACCGGCGGTCTCCTCAGCCGGTTGAAAGATAAATGTCGCCGTGCCCTTGAATCTGCGGTTTGCGGCAAGGTACTTGGCGGCACCGAGCAGCATGGCCGTGTGGCCATCGTGCCCGCAGGCGTGCATTTTGCCAGGATTCCTGGACTTGTAATCAAAGTCGTTCTCTTCCTGGATGTTCAGTGCGTCCATGTCAGCCCGGAGGCCAACGGAGCGGCCTTGCCCTTCAATCCCCACGAGCCGCGCCACGACTCCTGTTTGACCGATGCCAGTATGGACATCGAGGCCGAATGATCTTAATTTTTCAGCTACAAACTTGGAAGTCTCATGTTCCTCGAAGGCAGTCTCCGGATTCGCATGGAGTTCGTGCCTCCACGCAATCATCTCCGCTTCAAGGCCGGTCATTTCTTTTGTCCTTCCCATAGCAGTAACCCCGCTTGCTGCCGATTCCGGCTTCGCTAGAAATTTCTTACTGTACCTCCCTGAGGCTTACAGGCGCCGCTTCATCAACGGGATCCCCATGATAATCGCCAGGACCGTCATGCCAAGAAGCAGATAAAATCCATTCTTGAGGTTGCCCGTGGACTTGTAGAGCGCTCCCATTGCGTAGGGAAAAATCGAAGCGACGATATAGGCGATGCCGTTGAAGATCCCTGTCGCGTTCGCGATCTGCGTCGGCTTGACAGTGTTCTGCAGGATCGTGAACAGGGAAGGCACGTTCGGCATGAAGAAACCGTTGGCAATGCAGAAGATAACAACCGCAGAGGCCTGGCTGGAGGCCTTCATCGCCGCGAACAGAGAGATGCCGAAACCAAGAAACGCGATCATGGCAAATGACGCACGTGAATTGAACTTGTCCATCAGCGGCGTGAATGCGAGGACTGAAGCGGCGCCGACCAGAAAGGGCAGGGCAGCCATAATGCCCATCCTTGCGAAGGAGAAGCCGAGCACCGCCTTGAAATAGGTCGGGAGCCATCCCATCACGCCCCAACCTATACCCGTTGAAATGGCATAGAGAATAGCTACAAGCCAGAAGTTGCTCTCTTTCACGAAGCCAAAACCCCCGGCAGGCTTTGCCCCGCCCGTGGGCTTCTGGCCTGCCCCTTCTGTAATGTAGTCGACTTCTTCTTTGGAGATCCGTGGGTGCCGTGCAGGAAGGTCATACACGTAAAGAAACGCTATGATGACCGGGATGACGCCGATGATGGCGAGAAAATAGAAGCTCTCCCTCCAGCCGAACGAGGTGACAAGCCCGGTAATCATGGGCGGCGCTACGATTTGCGACATCAAGAGGCCGATGAACCATGCGCCATTCACTTTGGCCCTCTCCCTCACAGGAAACCAAGTCTGCACGAGCTTTGAGACGCCCGGCCCCAGGACCGCTTCGCCGATGCCGAGGAGCACGCGGCACGCAAGAAGTACGACGACGCTCGAGACCGAGCCCATGATGGCGGTGAAGACAGCCCACGAAAGAAGGCCGTACCCGAGGGTCTTCCTAGCTCCGAATCGCTGCACCACCGGGCCTGCAAAGAAACAGGTGATGCCGTAAAACAGCATGAATATGCTCAACAGGAGGCCCTGCGTCGATTTGTCCGCGGTGATGCCGAACGCATCGGTGAAACTCTTGTGCGCGATAAGGACGGTCACGTTCGCACGGTCAAAAAAAGCTACCATGTAGGCGATGAACGCAATTACCGCGATCCACAATCGCACCTTGCCTATTTTTTTTGCCGCGGCCACACCGGTATTAAGCGCTGTCATGGGGGGGTCACCTCACAGTTGTGTATTATTCTTCCTCTTCATAGGTCCAACGCATGTCACAGAAAGGCGCTCCCTCCATGACTGTCTGCGTGCGGGTAAGCTTAATCCTCGGATTGAACCCTTCCATCAACGCAAAGTCGCGCCCGCAAGAGAGCAGATACCCGACGTCCTCGAGGCCGTGCCTGCGATACATTTCCGCATACTTACAGCGGAACACATTGGTGGACAGTTTCCGGGGCGTTGCTTCAATGGTCTCCTCGTAATCGGGACCCTGACCAAAAATAGCTGCTGCCTTCGCAAAATGTTCCAGGGTGTTTCCTCCGGTCATCGTTGCAAGACGTTGGCCCATCTGGCGCGCGAGGGCCTTGATGACGCGCCCGGCGACCTCCAGGGTCTTCTCTTTTCCGAATTCCTCAACGAAGGCCTTGATGATTGGAGCTGCAATGAGCGCCTCTATTTCGCGCCTGATGAGAAGAGGCACAGCGTTGATGTCGGTGATGGCAGGCCGCTCAGGTTCTCCTGCCTGTTCTTTGGCTTCGCTCGCGGGAGCCGCTTCCATCACCAGATCCTTGAGAACTTTCTTCTGATTGAGCGGTTCAAGGGTGAGATCCCCTTTGACCGGGGTCTGGCAGAGAAGACCCGGCTTACCATTTATCCGCGCCGTGCAGCGGCCGCAGATGCCTAATGAACAGCCCGCATGATCGTAGTACGCAATCGTGCCGTCCTCATGCTGATAGATGTAATCGAGTGCGCCCATGGCGCTCATGCCTTCTTCGAAAGGCACTTGGTACGTCTTGTACGAGGGCTTCCGACCGACCGCCGGGTCGAACCTGAAGACCTTCACTTTTATCATTTTCTTGGCAGCGGATATCCTCTTCTTGGGAACAGGCGATCGGCTCTTTGTTCTCCTGGTCCTGGATGCTATCTTTTTGGTCGGCATATGGGTTCGCCTCCTGATCGTTAATGATGGCCCTTTGTGTCAGAGCGGGATTGCATCATTTTCTTGATATAATCGAGATACGACATCACGCCTTTGGGCGG
>DATKNH010000111.1 GCA_035541455.1 Syntrophorhabdales bacterium | reverse complement strand
ACCACGCGAGGCTGGATGAGGCCATTGCCGCCTCTGCCAACACCGTGATCACCGCCTGCCCCTACTGTTTGATCATGATGGAGGATGCCATCAAGGACAAGGCGCAGTCTGAAACCATGAAAGCCCTGGATATCTCTGAAGTGCTGGTGAAGGGGATGTAGGGGGAACGTCACCAACCCGAAAGCATGACGGGCGTGTAGTGTGTACGTGCAAGACCAACTGCACGCCCGTTTTCTTAACTGCTATGCCGCACACAGACTGTTCCTCATAGGTCCGCTTAAACATTCTCCGTAACCTTGCCGTTCATATGTCATGTCGCAAAGCTCGGGAAATGCGGCCGCGCGCTTCTAGCCTGAGTGCTTAAGCCATTCTACCGTAAAAAAAGAGCCCACCAACCGATTGTCCGGGCCAATGAGTGTCGCGATAATACACCTGTATGTTTTTTGTGAGGTGAAAAAAGCCGGTTCACTCACGACAGCAGTCAAAGAACGAAGGAGGTAGTAATGGTGGAGTGATATTGGGCTGACAGGAAACTTGGTATCAAAGCGGTTTCAATTCTTTTCATGCTGATAGTGGTGATGGCCACAGCAGGCTTCAGCTTTGGCCTTGACGGAAGAGACGGCAACAAGTACACGAATTATCACCGTGACCGGCTGCTCGACACGTACGCACAGTACAAGGGGCTCGGCAACCGAGCCATCGCGTGGAACAGCCTCAACTCCAAGCAGAAAGTGCTGTTCCTGATCCAGACGGACCTGCTCGGTAATCGGACGTTTATGCATCCGACGCGTACCAACTACTACAAGCAAAATCCTCAAGACGGTTGTAACAATGGCCAGGAGTTGTGCAGTTCCTGCTCGATCTACGGCGGACAGCGTTGGTGCGGAAGTTGCCAGGTCTTGCTCGATCAGCCAATGGATGACACACATCCACAGATAAACGGTTGCTGGGATATAAACGCCTATGATTGTTACCAGAGAGGCCTCTGCTCTGAGGTGCCTCAGTCTCGCACAGACTACGAAATGGCCCTGGAGCATGTGACTAAACTTTACGACATTCTGGCTCCGAATGATGGCTGCGGCGGCACCGACAATAATCGCATCTTCTGGCAGGCTGGCACCGATTCATCCAACGATCAGCTCATCCAGGCCCTGCGAAACAGAACTATGCCGGCATGGGGAGCAAACGGTGACATTGGTGGTGTTCACGAGCCTTTCGACAATGCCTCGTCCACGATGAATGGACGGCCTTTCTCGTGCGACGGGCCTGATGGCCAGGCGCAGTTCTACAGCTGGGATACAAAGTGCACGTACGGCGGCCAGAAAGGATGCTCAAATATTCAAGGATTCTGGCGTGGCTCCGTGTACCTTCCAGCTGACTCGCGCATGTTTGAGCTGGACAACGACTACGATACCACCCACAACTCAAGTCCTTATTGCAGCTACGGCTGGTGTGGAGGAGGATACGGCGTAACCATGTATGAACAGCACTGGTGCCCTTCACAGGGCAATTTCGCTCCATGCGACTGGAACTACACGCCCACGCCTGTGGATGTCCCCCTATCGGTCTCCAAGTCTGGTACAGGTACCGGGACTGTAACGTCTGCACCTGCCGGGATCAACTGCGGCTCAACATGCACGTACAACTTTTCCAGCGGCACGCAGGTGACGCTCACGGCTTCAGCCAATTCCGGCTCCACATTTGCGGGCTGGTCAGGACCGTGCTCGGGCACTGGCACGTGCACGGTTGCCATGAGCGCCGCGCAATCGGTTACCGCTACATTCAACACGTCATCAGGCAGCAATGCCTACTACTGCTACAGCAACACCTATCCCTGGTACTATTACGGCTACCAGAACTGGCTCTGCAACGCTGCATATAATCCCACGTATTGCTATACGTCTAGCTGGCAGCCAACCTCCTGCCCGGGCAGTGGCGGTGGCTCCAGCAGTGTCTGCGGCAACGGCGTCTGCGAAACCGGTGAAAATGGATCAAACTGCGGCCAGGACTGCTGCGACCAGTACACCAACTGTTGGACAACGAAGCAGAACGGCGGCCTCTACTATTGCCGCAACATGTACTACTACGATAATGGATCTGCCTATTGGCACAGCTACAAGTGGGTAACGCAGAACGATACGACCCAGATGTGCAATGATTGGTGGGAAGCATGGGAAGGCACGTACTACCAGACGCAGTACCAGTGCGGCGGTTCTTCAGGAAAATGTCATTCGATCCCGGGGGGCTACTACTAGCTAAACCCGGCTCCGGTAGGATAAGGCACCGGAACACATCGTAGCGTCTCGCGAAAATCAGAGCGCCCGTCGTATCACGGCGGGCGCTTCCTTTATGTATGATTCTCACATAAGTATTTGCTCTCTTTTCTTATTGTGTTACAAATGGTGTAGGAGGAAACCATCAATGACTAACCAACAGTTGAAGAGCCTTTTTTCTCCGCAGTCCATAGCGGTGATCGGCGCATCCAACAGTTTTGACAAGCTCGGTTATCACGTCATGAAAAGTCTCGCCGGCAACTACCGTGGAACATTATTCCCGGTAAATCCAAGGGGCAAAAAGATCTGGGGCATTGATTCCTATTCATCGCTCGGAGAGATCCAAGGGCCTGTTGACGTTGCGGTGATTGTTGTCCCGGCGCACCTTGTTACAGAGACGGTTCATGCCTGCGGGAAGAAGGGTGTAAAAGGGATCGTGCTGATCACGGCAGGCTTCAAGGAGATCGAAGACACCAAAGGGGAAGCGCTGGAGTATGAGCTCCGTGAGACTGCGAACGGCTACAGCCTTCCGATCGTAGGTCCAAATACGTTCGGTTATGTGAATCTGAGCGACGGGATCAATGCCTCATTCACGTCGGAATTCTCACAGATAGAGGATGGTGGTGTCGCCCTCATAAGCCAGAGCGGAGGCATGTGCCATTTGTGTGGCTTCCTTGCCATAGAAGAGCGTGTTGCGATGTCAAAGCTGATGAGTCTTGGCAACAGGTGCAACGTAGATTTCCCTGACGTGCTTCGATATTGTGTCGAGGAAGACAGTGCGACCCGCGTGGTAGCGCTGTACATAGAAGGCTTGGACCGGCCGAGGGATCTCATGAATACGGCTGCATTGCTGCGAGGGAGGAAGCCGGTAATCGCGTACAAAGCAGGAAGAAGCCAGAAGGGTGACAGCGCCAGCCGCTTTCATACAGGGTCTCTTGCAGGAGACCACGAGATATGGAAAGGTGCTATGCGTCAGGCAGGGATACTCCAGGTAGAATCGGCAGATGAACTGCTGGACACTGCGAAGGCGCTCGATGCATGCGAGTCGCCGCTTGGACCCCGCATCGCAGTACTCTCCGGTCAGGCGGGTCCGGGCATAATCGCAGCGGATGCTCTCGAAGCGCTCGGCCTCACGCTCTCCTCATTCACTCAGGCCACACAAGAGAAGATTAACACCTTGCTGCCGCCGATTGCCATCCGCACCAATCCGGTGGACATGGGACCTGCATGGTACAATCCGGGAGTGATGCTGGAGATTCTAAAGGCAGCGGTCGCGGATGAACAGACAGACGGCGTTCTTTTTCTCGCGATGTATGCGTCAGCCAACCTGAAGCTTGCTGAAGAGCTGGAGCGCTATATGAAGAAGCTTGAACCGTTTCCGAAGCCGGTCATCGCCTGCTTCACTGCACCTCCAGGAATTTGGGATGATTCCATGCGGCGTCTGGACAGGAAGAAGGGCATGGTCATTCTTCGCACCCCGGAACGCGCTGCCAGGGCGATGAACAATTTGTGGAAGGCCACGCAACTGTGGCCTGAGGCGAGGTGACCGTGATGAAACTATTGCTCGGTGTTGAAGCACTCTCGTTCATGGAGAAAGAAGGATTCCTGGTGCTGAAAGCGGGCCTTGCCGGCAATCCTGATGAGGCAGTGCTGATTGCGGAACGTATCGGTTTTCCGGTTGCTCTCAAGATCTCGTCTCCTGATGTGCTCCACAAAACTGATGAGCAAGGTGTGCGGCTTTTTCTCGCGAGTGAAGGAGAAGTGCGGAAGGCTTTTCACGAACTCTCGGAAGGTTTTGTTTCCCGCGCCCCAAGGAAGCGTCTCGACGGTACTATCGTGCAGCAGATGGGTTCGGGCGTTGAGGTGATTGTCGGGAGCCTCATCGACGGTCAGTTCGGCCCGGTGCTTATGTTCGGTCTTGGCGGCATCTTTGCAGAGTCAACGAGGGACGTTTCGTTCAGGCCGCTTCCCATCAATCATCATGACGCCGGTGAGATGATACGCGACTTGAGGGCATCCAGGGTACTGACAAACCCCAGGGGTGAGAGAATTGATGTTACGGCCATTGAACAGTTGCTCGTACAGGTCTCTGACCTGATTGCGCGGCACGAAGAGATTCAGGAGATGGATCTGAACCCTGTGATCGTCTCCTCATGTGGATTGCACATCTGCGATGCGCGCATCAAGGCGGCAACGGAGTGACTCCCTTTCGTCTTTATGCGGCCACTCCGTTGCCGCTGAGTGTATGTGCTGCAAAGGCTCAGGGCTTCTTTGTCAGCTTCACAATATCCAGACCATTATCCCGATCGATAAGATAGATGAGACCGTTTGGGCCGACGTAGAGGTCGTTTGTCTGCGCTGAGCGGAAACCCTGAACCGGCTTTGGAACGTAATGCGCGATCTCTTTGGGCTGATAGGGGTTCGAAATGTCGATCACCCGGAGGCCGCCTGAAAACCACGCGCTGTACACCAGATTATCCGGGCCGATATATTCGTGTGGCTGATGTGCACCAAACCTGCCGGAAGTGAAAACTTTCCTTTCTTCCTCGGGCACCTGGAAAGTGGCAACGGGCACCGGGTTCTTTTCCACGGTGATATCGAAGAGCCACATGAAGGCAGGAGGGTTGGCCTCGGGACCGACCGCCTCGTCAAAGACGACGAGCCAGTCGCGTCCAAGAATTTTATGACCTACCGGTAAGGCGGTGTGCGTGGGCCAGGAATAAGTTGGGTGATAATCGTAATGACTGACCGTCTTTGGCTTTGAAAGGTCTGTTATATCGACAATTGAAAAGCCACCATTCCACAGCGGCACATAGAGACGATTGCCCCAGCGATTCGGGTGGTGGGTCCTCACGTCAGCGCCTTGCCAGGTGGGTTTTTCGCCGCCGGCAATCCATTGGCCGGGAGCCCACCATCTGCCGACTTCCTTAGGTTTCGCAGGATCAGAGAAATCAATGATCATCGTTATGTTCCCTTGAAAGCCTTTAGCGCTGGCACTCGCATACACGAGTTTCTTTTCGCGGTCCAGGCTGAAACGATGCACGCCGGTGCCTTCAGTATCCAGTCCTCCCATCTCCATGAACGCGATCTCTTTGGGCCGGGCTGGATCGGATATATCAAAGAACGCGAGCCCGGCTTTATCGCCGCTTTTCCAGCCCTTATATTTTTCCACGTTTATCACGAGGACATTACCGGACAGGCGCGCCTTGTGCGAATGGGTGCCCGGATACGTTTTTATTCTGGAGAGAATCTTCGGTTTAGCCGGATCGGAAACATCGAGAATGCTTGTGGCAAAGGGCTGCTCCATGTGGCCGATTACAGCAAGTGTCCCCTGGACGTCCACCATGCCGCCGCCTTCGATGTCCAGATGTCCTATTGGGGTGATGTTCTTCACAGCTACGGCTTCCATAGCACCTCCTGAAGCATACGTATTCATACAGATGATACCCACAACTGTACAGAACCCCTGTAATGCCCGTACTAATGACCCCTTCATTGCTTGTCCCCCTTTTCAAATGTGGCGGCAACCAACCTTCTTGTGTCACCATTATTGTTAATGCCCAATGAAAAGTCAACCTTCGTGAAACAACCTTCGCGAACCTCCGTTAAACTCCTTGACGGTCTGTGCCTGGCGTGGTAGTAGTGTGGCGGAAATCATAAGCGAAGAGAGTTTGGAAGGCTACAAGAAAAAAAGAAGCGTACGAAGGAGCCGATCATGCAGGCAGGAAAAATAGCATTCGTCATGAAGAAGGGAGGTCGCTTCTATGTCCACCAACGGAATCAGTACATTTGATGCATCCACGCTGTGCCAGGTGGCGATTGTGGTAAAAAGTGTTGATGACGCGGTCAAATTCTACAATGAGGTCTTCGGCATAGGACCGTTCGAAAGGATGGAGGTCAATTTTCCCGGCGCCACCTACTATGGCGAGAAGGGCGGTTACCGCGGCAAGCGGGCCTTTGCGAAACTTGGTCCTGTCACGTTGGAACTGATCGAGCTCATGGATGGCAAGACAGTGCACGAAGATTTCCTCAAGGGAAAAGGGGAGGGTGTTCATCATCTTGCCTTTACGGTGAAAGATTTGAGTAAGTTCGAAGAAGAAGCTACAAAATTCGGACTCAACGTGGTGCAGGAGATGAGAAGGCCCGATGGCAGCGGTTTCGCGTATCTCGATACGGACCGGTTCGGCGGGGTTATGTTTGAGCTCATACAGCGGCCTGAACAGAAATGAGAGAAGGCGGCCCTGGCCAGAGCAATTGTATAGATAAAGGTGTAGAGAAAAATCTTGAGACAGGAGAGATGACCATGAAGATTGTAGCTATCGTTGGCAGTCCGAAAGGCACCAGAGGGAGTACTCATGCATTGCTTGAGATTGTGCTCGAGGGCGCTGAGGCTGCGGGAGCATTAACCGAGACCATTCTAATCAAAGGTTCAGAGGTCAAGCCGTGCAAGGCCTGCGATGTCTGTCACAAGACCGGGGTCTGCCCCCAGAAGGATCACTTCAACGAATTCAAGAATAAGATTATGGAGGCAGACGCGTTGGTCCTGGCGACGCCCAATTACATATCCCATGTGAGCGCGCAGCTAAAAGCTTTTCTGGACCGCTGCTGTGGGGTCGTCCACTGCATAGGTTTCGAAGGAAAGTATGGCGCCTCTGTGGTAACTTCGGGTGGAGGCGATGAGAAACCTATCGTTGATTATCTGAATCAGTTCCTTGCGGTCACCGGGTGTATCCCGGTGGGCTCTGTCTGGAGCACCATGAGCACCGTCGAGGGCTACAATTTTCCTGAAGATACAAGAAATAAGGCCCTGGCTCTCGGCGAGAAGCTAGTCACTTCCTGGAAGAACAAAGAAACGGCGCACGAGTATGAAGCCATAGCAAGGCTTTTCAGAGAACGCATGCGCTCACTCATCACCTGGCGCAAAGAGGAGTGGCCCTTTGAGGCTGAGTTCTGGAAGGAATGTCGTGGCATGAAAGGATAGCCTTGCAGCGGCAGCTTGGTATCACGCAGGCACGGGCCAGTATCGCCCCTTTTTTCTGACAAGCTGTAGAGAGATGCCGTATAGCTCGCTGATCCGCTGGTCTGTAAGCACGTCCTTTGTATTTCCGGCCTTCAGTATCTTGCCGTCTTTTAGGATCAAGGTCTTTGTAAAGACGGGCAAGATTTCCTCTACGTGATGAGTCACGTAGATAAGACTTGGGTGATGAGGATTCCCTGCGACTCGCCGCAGAGAAGACAGAAAAACTTCTCGTGCTCCCGGGTCCATCCCGGCGCAGGGTTCGTCCAGGATAGTAAGGTAGGGCTCCGTCATCCGTGCCCGGCAGATAAGGATTTTCTGCTGTTCACCCTGCGACAGAGTTCCGAACTGCCTATCGGCGAGGCTTTCACACCCCATTTCGCTCAAATACCGGCGGGCCTTTTCAGTGTCACCTGGGCTCGGCCTCTTCCAGGAAAAGGCCCAAAGGCCAACCTGTGCATATTTGCCTGAGATGACAGTATCGAGGACCGTCTCTCTTCTGGGAATTTCATCGACGAGCGTAGAGGTGACCCAGCCGATACTCCTTCGCAAATCACCGAGGTCAAGGTCTGTCTTTCCATTTCTGTAGACCTCGCCTCCGTCATTCGGCCAGATGTAGCCGCAGACGATCTTGAGGAGCGTGGTCTTTCCCGCACCATTCGGCCCCAGAATCGCCCAATGCTCTTCGGGCCACACAGTCCAGGAGAGAGACTTGAGAATTCTTCTGCCGTTCACGGTAAAATTCACGCGGCGCAAGTCCAGACGGGGAACTTTCATTGGGTCCTTGATCTTCCTTTCGGCTTCAGCTATGTATTAGCAATTATCTCTTGACTTTTCAATACACTTGTGCCACAATATCATCCAGAGGTTTCGGAAGTACCTGTTGTTGACCGCCGCAAAAGCCTTGGACTTTGCAGGTTCTGTAGACACAATTCCGTATTCCTTAAATTTATTAAAATTCAAACAAAAAAGTTGGAGGTAGTTTAAGTATGCCAAAAGGAACTGTAAAATGGTTCAACGAGTCCAAAGGTTTTGGATTCATCCAGAGCGAAGATGGAGGAGACGTTTTCGTTCATTACTCCGCTATTCAGGAAGCGGGTTTTAAGTCTCTGGCCGAGGGCCAGGCGGTCAAATTCGACATCGTGGATGGCAAAAAGGGACCTGCTGCGGCAAACGTGCAAAAGATATAAGGTCAACAAGCGCCCTGCTTT
>DATKNH010000110.1 GCA_035541455.1 Syntrophorhabdales bacterium | reverse complement strand
TTACCGCCTACGCGCCCTTTACGCCCAGTAATTCCGAACAACGCTTGCACCCTCCGTATTACCGCGGCTGCTGGCACGGAGTTAGCCGGTGCTTTCTCCAGTGGTACCGTCAAAACTTCCGGATTATTCACCCGGAAGCCCTTCTTCCCACTTAACAGGGCTTTACAACCCGAAGGCCTTCATCACCCACATGGCGTCGCTGGGTCAGGCTTTCGCCCATTGCCCAATATTCCCCACTGCTGCCTCCCGTAGGAGTCTGGGCCGTGTCGCAGTCCCAGTGTGGCTGGCCGTCCTCTAAGACCAGCTACCCGTCATAGCCTTGGTGAGCCTTTACCTCACCAACAAGCTGATAGGCCATGGGCTCATTTACAAGTGATAGCTCAACCCGAAAGTAAAGCCACCTTTTACCCCGTAACCTGGGTTACGTGGTCTTATCCGGTATTAGCCCCACTTTCGCGGGGTTATCCCGAGCTCGAAAAGAGATTACCCATGTATTACTCACCCGTCCGCCGCTTTACTCATTCCCGAAGGAACTTTCACGCTCGACTTGCATGTGTTAGGCACGCCACCAGCGTTCGTTCTGAGCCAGGATCAAACTCTCAAAAAAACTGAAAAGTGGACCTTTCGCACTAAAAATAAGGGCCTAACTATTTTGTTGTCAAAGAACAGAAAGAACAAACAAATAAAAAAAGCGAAAAAGATAGTAACACACTCCTGCATACTGTGTCAAACTCCGCTTTGTTGCCGACTCCAGCATGCCGCAGAGTGTGTCTAACCGTTCATTTAAAAGAGCTACATTACCCGTGAAGCAGTATAAGTATACCCATTTTTTTATCGTTGTCAAGCGGATATTTCTTAAGTTCAAAAAAAAGTCGTTGCGAGTTGCGGGTTCCGCGTTAAGATACCCAGCACTGAGGATCACGACGAAAGCCGAACACAGCAGGCACAGTCTCTCAGGCGCCTTAGCCCGTAACCCGGAACTCGAAACTTGGAACCCGTAACAGGCGGCTCCAAGCCGCTTACTCGCCCGTTGCTGCGCGGATGCTGTCGTGCGTTACATTCACCAGCTCTTCGAGCGTTGTTGCGTCAATGGCGAGCGGTGGCATGAGCACGATCACGTCACTGAGGGGACGGATGACCACGCCGCGTTTACGCGCCTCCAGTATCACTTTCTGACCGATTTTCTCGCCCGCTGCATACATCTTTTTCGATCTCTTGTTTTCAACGAGCTCGATCCCGACCATCAGTCCTTTCTGGCGAATCTCCCCCACGTGGGAGAGTTCGTTGAAGCGCGCAAGAAGGCTGCGCAGCAACTCTGAAGATGTCTGCGCTTTTTCCAGGAGTCGCTCTTCTTCAAAGAGCCGGAGATTCTCCAGGGCCACGGCGCAGGCAAGTGGATTGCCTGTGTACGTATGACCGTGGAAGAAGGCCTTGAATTCATCAAACTCACCAAGGAAGCCTCCAAAGATTTCTTCCGTCGCAAGCGTCACTGCCAGCGGGAGATAGCCTCCTGTTATTCCTTTTGCGACGCACATGAAATCGGGCGTCACATCTTCCTGCTGGCAGGCGAAGAGGCTCCCTGTTCTGCCGAACCCTGTCGCCACTTCATCAGCGATGAGAAAGAGACCATTCTCTTTCGTGATCTTCCAGATGCTTTGGAGAAAACCTTCCGGCTGGACGATCATCCCGCCAGCCCCCTGCACTAAAGGTTCTATAACAACTGCGCAAAGCTCATCTCTGTACTTCTTGATCGTCTTCTCAAAGGCCTCGACACATGCAAGATGACACGACTCAGGCTTCAGTTTCAGTGCACAACGGTAACAGTACGGTGACGGTGCCTTGCGCGTCTTGAAGAGCAAGGGCCTGTACACTTTATGAAAAAGGTCAATGCCGCCGACACTGACGACGCCCAGCGTGTCTCCGTGGTAGCCGTTCACGAAAGAGAGGAACGTCTTGCGCTTCTTGGCTCCCTTCTGCTGCCAGTACTGATAGGCCATCTTGAGGGCGACTTCCACGGACGTCGATCCGTTGTCAGAGTAAAAGATCCTGGTCAACCCCTCGGGCGCTATGTCGACAAGCTTCCTTGCCAGATGGAGTGACGGGACATTTGCGAGGCCCAGTAACGTCGAGTGGCACAGGCGCGCAGCCTGGCTCTGCAGCGTATTTAAAAGTTCTTCCTTGCCGTGGCCGTGCACGAGCACCCAGAGAGAAGAAACGCCGTCTATGTATCTGTTGCCTTCGGTATCGATGAGGTAACAGCCTTCACCTCTCTCGATAATGAGAGGTTCTGCCTCCATCCAGTCTTTCATCTGCGTGAAGGGGTGCCACAGGTATTTGTGGTCCCACTCAACTAATTTGTGTTTGCTGGCCATTGTTCCTCCGAATAACTTGGATGGAAGATCTCTCACCGCAATTATCTATTGGTGCGGTTCGCTAGGAAGACCGCTACGCTGGGAAGATGGCTCACTCCGGTCGCTGGGAAGCAGTTACTTCCATCTTCCATCTCCCTCTATATCAGCCCGACGCTCCGTCCTACTTGCGCGAGCGCTTGCAGGGCCGAGTCCATGTCCTCGCGTGTGAGACCGCGTACTATGGTGAGACGCAGACGTGAGGTCCCGGCCGGCACCGTCGGCGGTCTGATCGCCTGGAGAAATATGCCTTGTTCAAGCAGCATCTTCTGCATGCGAACTGCCTTGCTGTCCTCGCCCACGACAATGGGCACGATAGGCCCTTCACTCTGCTTCAAGTCAAAGCCGAGCTTGTGTAGCCCCTGCCTCATGTAATCTATGTTCTCCCAGAGTTCCTTCTTGAATGAGCCGTCTTCCCTGATGAGCTGCAAGGCCGACCTGGCCGCGCCGAGCGCCGATGCGGGGAGCGCTGTCGTGTACATGAACGTTCTCGCCCTGTTCACCAGGTACTCGATGGTCAGACTGTCCGAGAGCGCAAATGCGCCGAAGGAGCCAAGCGCTTTTCCGAACGTTCCCATCTGCACATCCATCAATCCCGCCAGGCCCTGAAGCTCTTCCACTCCCCTGCCTCTTTCTCCGAAAACCCCTGTTGCGTGGGCCTCGTCAACAATGAGATGCAGATCATACTTCTCCTTCAGCCGGAAGATTGCAGCGAGCGGCGCCACATCGCCATCCATGCTGAAGACTGTCTCCGTGATGACAAACTTTTTCGTCGAGACAGGTTCCCGCCGTATCTTCTTTTCCAGGTCTTCAACATCGCAATGGCGGTAGATCACTCTCCGCGCGCGGGAAAGCCTTATGCTGTCGATGATGCTCGAATGATTAAGTTCGTCGCTGAAGATCACATCGTGCGTACCCGCAAGAGTTGCGATGATACCCATGTTCGCAAGGTATCCGTTGGAAAAGATGAGCGCTCTTTGGTAACCTTTGAAGGCCGCTACATCATCTTCGAGTCGCGCGTACAGGTCGATACTCCCGGACACGCTTCGCGACGAGCACGTCCCTGCTCCGTATTCATCTATTGCATCTTTCGCTGCCTTCATTACATCAGGATGCGTATGAAGAGACAGGTAACTGTTTGAGCAGAGATTAAGATACTCGCTCCCTTCATACCACACCCTGCTTTCGTTAACCGGCTTCAGATACCGGATCTCCCGGTAGTTGCCGGCTTCTTTTATTTGCTCGAGTTCTTGTTGTAGTCGCTCTCTCATAAGAAACTCGGCCAAGAAAGGCAGGCTAAAGGTCCAAGGCGCAAGGCCAACAGCCGAGAAGACAATACGTCTGGGCCTTTAGCCTTTTGCCGTTGGCCTTTAGCACTTTGCCTTTGACCTGCCTTTATACCGCTTCGCGGTACATGTTGTCAACCTTGTACGAAAGAAGGTTAACAGCCGTCTGAATAAAGCAAAGGCGGGCATTTTCAGCCCGCCCTCTTGTTCATATGTAGTTAGCCTTTTATGATCCTCGGGAGCATCATCTGGTGCTGCGGGCATATTGAAGAGGGGTTCTGGTAGCAGCAGTTGGCGAAGGCCACGAGATACTTCCTCAGATCGGTCATCTTGACCACTTCATCCACCATACCCGTTTTTGCGCAGTAAGCCGGGCGCGATTTATCGTAATATTCTTTCACTGTCTTGTTCATGGCTTCAATCACCGGCGCCAGGGGTTTGCCCGAATCCTTCTCTTTCACAAGCCTTCTTGCGAAACTGGCGACCGCCGCGGTCTCGCCGTGCATGACGTATATTTCCGTCGTTGCCGTGCCGATGGTGAAAGCATTATTGTTGTTCGCCTGGGGTCCGGCCATGATGTAGTGCGCTGCTGCAGTGCCTTTCCTCAGAACGATGGTCATCATGGGGCTGTCATTCGCCTGTTCGATTGAGTAGATGAGTGACTGGCCCAGACCAAGAAGTTCAGCCTTCTCGGCAATGTCGCCAACGTCGATGCCGGATGTATCCTGGATCCACAGCATCGGCACCCTGTCCCTGCCGCACAGTGTCACGAACTCGTTGACCTTGATGAGGCCCTCACGGTAGAACTTGCCGCCGATGCCCGGATACGGGGCATACTGTGGATAGCCCTTCGGCATCATGCCCTGTATATTCATAACAACGCCGATCAGAAAGCCGTCTATCTTGACGAGGCCGCAGTACAGCTCCGGTCCGTAATCGGGCCTGAACTCCATGTGCTCGCTTCCATCAACAAGTCTCGATATGAACTGCCTCGCATCATACGTCATCTTCTGGTTGAAGGCGACGATACTGTAAAGGTCTTCGGCGGGATATGCCGGTTCCTTCGGCTCTGCCACTCTGAAGAATTTGCTATTGTAGGCAGGCAGGTAGGTGACCCACTCTTTCACCGCATCAAGGATCGCTTCCTCCGTCTGGAAGACTTGCTTGAAGAAGCCAGTGTTGTCGTAATGGATTTCAACACGGCCCGGCGGCACCGCTTTGAATTTTCTCGTCGCGTCGATGATCTGTTCCGCCATGCCCTCATCGAAGTATCCTTTTGGCGCCATACCGCTCACGATGCCTGCGCCGCCCACAGCTATGTTGCAATCCTTGTGGGCAAGGAGCAGTGTCGGG
This sequence comes from Syntrophorhabdales bacterium, assembly GCA_035541455.1. Lineage (NCBI taxonomy): Bacteria > Pseudomonadati > Thermodesulfobacteriota > Syntrophorhabdia > Syntrophorhabdales > Syntrophorhabdales bacterium. The sequence goes on along the minus strand of DATKNH010000110.1, from coordinate 1,113 downwards.
CTGATACCCTGGTAGCCGCCCCCCGCAGGGTTTGTGCCGTATATCGCTGCGAGAACAGGAATGCCGAGTTTGTTCAGTTCAGCGTGCCTGAAGAAGGTTGTTCCATTGCCGCGGCGGTTTGCGTAAACTTTTTCCTGCTCGGTCAGTTTCACGCCACTGCAGTTGACCAGCCATACAAGCGGGCAGTGCAGTCTCTTCGCAATGTCGGTGACTCTCAGGATGTTGTCGGACTGCCCTGCTATCCAGGCTCCCGCCATGACTTTGTTATCAAAGCCGATGATGACACACCATCTGCCATTTATTCTGCCGAGACCATCCACGACGCCGGTGGTCCCTGATTCTTCCTCCATCGGGTCGTAAAGGAGATGCAAGGGCGCCCACGTGCCCGGGTCAAGGATGTATTCCAGCCTCTGGTGCACTGTCCACTCACCCCTTTTATTAAGGGTTTCCTTCGGTAAACCTGCGTTCTTGTTCTTCTCTACAAGGGCATCAATTTCCGCTTCAACTTTCTTGATTTCTTCTGCGTTTTTCTCGTTTACTTTGATCGGTTTACCCAAGTCCTGCATCTTCTCGAAATAAGGTCTCATCTCTCAAGCCTCCGGTGGGTTTTAAAATGGCGTTTTATTTTTTTGTTATTATTTTCACAATTATATTTTTGTATACGACTTTTGTCAATACAAAAGATGCACGCCGAGAAGATATTGGCGTAATAGACGGCGCTGTTCCGAGTTGCGATGCAGGACACCTCACGTTACGAGTTGTGGGTTTCGAGTTGCGAGTTGAAACACGAAACCCTTGCGGAATTCAGCAAAGCTTGGCGGCTATGGTTTTTCGAGGTGCCTCTCTCTTAACCCGCGACACGTAACTCGTAACGATTAGTGTTTAAACAATCTTTGCCCGGTGAAGACCATCGTCACATTAGCCTCGTTACACGCCTCGATCACCTCAAAGTCGCGTTCGGATCCGCCCGGCTGAATTACACCGGTGGCGCCCTCCTTGATCGCCGCATCAACGCCGTCTCTGAACGGGAAGAAACCATCAGACACAACGATAGACCCCAGGAGGCCGCCTTTCTGACTCTTCGTGTACTCCTCTATCTCTTTCAGGTCTCCC
>DATKNH010000109.1 GCA_035541455.1 Syntrophorhabdales bacterium | reverse complement strand
GCAATCTGCCGACTATACTGTTCACCGGCGGCTATATGCCTGCTGGCCACTACAAAGAGGATAGGCTCGACTGCTCTTCGATGGGGAAGTATTTCGTGATGTACAGGCAGGGTAAGATTACAAAGGAGGAACTGCGCGAGGTTGAAGGCCTCTGCTGTCCCGGTCCCGGGGCATGTTGCCTCATGGGGACTGCTAATAGCATGTGCATTGCCGCAGAAGCCTTCGGTCTTTCTCTGCCCGGGAACTCCGCGCTCTGTGCTACTGATCCGGCGCTTGAAAAACTGGCCGAGGAAGCCGGCCGCAAAGTGATGGAGCTTCTCTGGAAGGATGTCAAAGCACGGGATATCATGTCGCCGGCTGTCTTCCGGAACGCGGTGAAAGTCTGCTGCGCAACGAGCGGCTCGACGAATCTGACCCTCCATTTCCCAGCTATCGCGCATGAGCTGGATTATCCCTTTACGCTTGATGACTTCGAGGAAATCAGCCGGCAAACCCCTTCCATCATGGAAATCAAGCCTTCGGACACCAGGTATCTCATGGAGGATTTCGAGCGTGCGGGAGGATTGCAGGCGGTCATGAAATCAATGGAAGGCCTTCTGGACACAAGCGTAATGACTGCGAGCGGCAAGACCCTGGCTGAGAATTTGAAAGACGCGACAATCAAAGATCATGAGATTATCAGATCCCTCACCAATCCAAAGGGCAAGAACGGAGGCATTGCTATCCTGAAGGGCAATATGGGAGTGGCCGTCGTAAAACAGACGGCGGTACGGCCAGAGATGCAGCGCCACAGAGGGCCCGTAAGGGTTTTCACGCAGGAAGAGGACTGCGTCGATGCTCTGCTTGCGGGCAAAGTAAAACAGGGAGAGGTGCTCATCATACGATATGAAGGGCCGAAGGGCGGGCCGGGTATGAGGGAAATGGTGATGGCAACCTGGATGCTCGTGGAATTGGGTCTGGACAAGTCGGTTGCAATTGTGACGGATGGAAGATTTTCCGGGACGTCGGGCGGGCCCTGCGTGGGACACCTGGTGCCCGAAGCAGCGACAGGCGGGCCGATTGCGGCACTGCGCGATGGAGATGTGGTCGCGATAGACATCCCCTCGCGCACCCTCAACGTGGAATTGACCGAGGACGAGATCAGACAGAGGCTGGTATCATGGAAAGCGCCCGAGCCGAAAGTAACCAAGGGCTATCTTGCCCATTTTGCGAAGCACGCGGTGAGCGCGGACAAAGGCGCCTATCTGGATTGATCACAGAATGGCATTACCTGGGTCTATGAAAACTGCGGAGCGCGGCTTAACCTTTCCTGAGCGAAGCATTGCGGGAGTCTCTCGGGACCCGTCTTATGTTCGGAGGGAGTGGTGCGCGACCGAGGGCGCATGCCGAGGACTGTTTGAGCGCTAAGTCTGCTCGTCGGTGAGCAGGCGTGCGCGAGTTCCGCAGGCAAGCGGAAGGAGACCTTAGTACGGGTGAGAGACGGAGCACTAGTGAGTGAAGGAAATGGTTGAAATCGGGGTTTGGTTGCACAACACCAGAGTATATACAGGGAGGACTTCTATGAAACTATCAGCAGCAGTTTTTGTGAGCGTCTTCTTTCTTTCCTTTCTTCTTTGCGGACCCGGTTTCGGCCAGGAGGACGTCGCAAAATTCCCCAGCAAGCCGATTACACACATCGTACCCGTTCCTCCGGGTGGCCCGACAGATCTCGCAGTGCGACTCATTTGCAAGGAAGCGGAAAAATATCTGAAGCAGCCCATCGTTATAGTGAACAGACCAGGAGGCGCGCTCACAGTCGGGACCGCTGCCATTGCAACGGCAAAACCTGACGGTTATACCATAGGGTATAGCGGAGGACCTCCCCTCTTCCTGACGCCACTCCTGGAAAAAGTACCCTACGATCCGATAAAGGATATACGGTCGGTCATTCAATACGGGGGACTCAATTTCGGCGTCTATGTCAAGGCCGATTCCCCCTTCAAGTCTTTCAAAGACCTTGTCTCGTACGCGCGCCAGAACCCGAAGAAGGCCACCTATGGCACAGTCGGGGTTAACAGCATGGGCAACCTCATGATGGAGGAAGTCGCAAAAAAAGAGAAAGTCCAGATCACGCACATCCCTTTCAAGGGTACACCTGAAGTACAGACAGCCCTCCTCGGAGGCCACGTTATGTTCGGTGCAGGCGACTTCAACGCCTCGCTCGTGGAAGCAAAAGAGATCCGGCTGGTGATGATGCTCAAAGATGAGCCTTCAGCAGAGTATCCGGGCGTGCCCACGATCAAAGAACTCTACGGCTTACCCTACCCCATGTATTTCACGGTCATCACGCAGAAAGCCGTGCCTGACGCAATCGTGAACAAGCTGGAAGAAGGCTTCCGCCAAGCGATGAAAGAACCTGCATTCATCAAGGGTATGAAGGAACTGAGTCTTCCCGTGGCGTACCGGACGGGAAAAGAGCTTGATGTCGTAGTAGCTCAGAACTACAATTATTTTTCGAAGCTTTTGAAGGATCTGGGTGTCGTAAAGTAAGGAGGCCATCGTGCTTTCAGATTATCGGATTATTGATCTTTCCCGGCCTATCCACACAAAGATGCCGGTCTTCCCCGCGATATCCAAGACCTATCTCGGCGTCTTCCTGGGGCACAGTGATACGCTGCGGCCCGGGGGCATATCGTCACAGGCAAATATCCTGGTGATGTGCGATCATGCCGGCACTCACATAGATTCCCCTTTGCACTTCAATCCTGAAGGGACCGGAATTGACAAAATGCCGCTCGATCTGATGGTAGGCAATGCTGTGATGCAGGATTACTGCTATAAGAAAAACGCCGAGTCTATCACGCCTGAGGATATTGAAGAGAACCTCAAGAAGATCAGCGTTGATCCACACGACCTGAAATACATTCTCTTCAGGACCGGTGCAGGCGAGTATTATGACACCGACGAGTATCTCAGCAAGTACCTTGAGGTGCGCAGGGATGCGGTGGAGTGGATGCTGGACCGGGGCATCATGATCTTCGGCGTTGATGCTTCCACCTGCGATCACGCAAAGGATCGCGCGACACATATGCTCATGCGGCAACGTGTCTGCTATCATATGGAAAACCTGGCCAACCTTGACAAACTGCCTCATAACAAGATATTCACCCTGGTCTGCACGCCATTGATGATGGTTAACTCAAGCGCGTCGCCGGTAAGAGCACTGGCCCTGGTGTCCGGATAACACACATACACGATGTGCCAAATACGCCACGCGAGGGCAACGTAGTCGGCACGCCGCAGGGCAGCCACAAGGCAAGCACATTAAGACAGACTGGCAGTACACAGGAGGAATAAGAACATGGCAACAGCTGTAACAGCTCGTCTTTTACGCGTCAATTTAAGTCGAAGAACAACGGCAGTCGAAACCGTTCCGACAGCAACCCGCGAACTCTTCGTGGGAGGAAGAGGCTTCGGCATCTCCTATCTCTACGGGGAGCAACCCGCTGAAGTGGACCCTCTGGGCGAAGAGAACCGGCTTATCTTTCTTGCCGGTCCTCTGGCAGGTGCGCAGGCGCAATCCGTTTCCCGATGGATGGTGGTGACCAAGAGCCCTCTGACTGGGGCGTACGCGCGATCTGTAGCCGGCGCCGATTTTGGCGCATGGCTTCGCTTTGCAGGTTATGAAGCGCTGCTGGTAGAGGGCAAGTCTGAAACACCTGTCTACCTCCATCTGACGAAGGACGGTTGCGCGATAACCGACGCCAGAGATATATGGGGAACAAACACGCTGCAGGCCCAGGACGTACTGCATCAACGCCACGGGAACAGAACACGCGTGGCTTGTATCGGCCCTGCAGGTGAACGCCTCGTACGGTACGCTGCGATTGCCAGCGGAAGGAGAACTGCAAGCCGATGCGGTGTGGGCACAGTCATGGGCTCAAAAAACCTGAAGGCCATAGCCATCACCGCAGACCGTATGATCACGCTTTCTGATCCTGATCTTTTCAAAGAGCTGGCCAAAGAACAATACCGGCTCTATCGCGAGAGCGAGAAGTACGTGCAGCACAGACAATGGGGCACGACAATGACACAGGATATAACCAATACGCTCGGCGTGTACCCCACGCGGAATTTCCGCTACGGCCAGCAGAAGAACGCTGAAAAGCTTTACGGCGAGGAGTACAGGAAAATCAGAACCGGAGAGTTTGGCTGCTACAACTGCTCCGCCCGCTGCGGCAAGGCTCATACCGTCACCACCGGTGAGTATGCGGGAGCGTGGAGCGAGGGGCCGGAGTATGAATCCATATGGGTCTTCAGCGCACCTATTGACAGCACCTCCATCGAAGCAACTATTCGCGCAGACGGACTGTGCGACGATCTCGGTATGGACACCATCAGTGCGGGGAACAGCATAGCGTTTGCCTACGAGCTTTACGAACACGGTATCATCGACCGCAAGGATACGGATGGCCTGGAGCTCGTCTACGGCAATCATCAAGCCATGATCAAGCTGATCGAAAAAATTGCTGCAAGGGAAGGCTTCGGTGATATACTGGCCGAAGGCAGTGTAAGGGCTGCGGCTAAGATCGGGCGGGGCGCGGAAAGCTACGCCATCCACGCCAAAGGGATGGAATTGCCGGCGTACGAGCCACGAGGGGCTAAGTCGCAAGGCTTTAATTACGCCACCTCCAATATCGGCGGGAGTCATTGCTACGGATATGCTCATCAGGAAATATTCGGCGCCCCAATACCAAGAGTGGTTAACAGGTTTGAAGAGGTCCAAAATGCGGACATCGTTATCACCAACCAGAACACTACTGCGACGAACGAAGTCGGTATCAACTGCAGTTTTGCGAGACCATGGGGTTGGTTCCCTGTCATCTACGCGAAGCTCCTGGCTGCGGCCACAGGGTGTGAGCAGTTTGCTGATCCCAATTATCTCTTCAAGGTAGGGGACAGGATCGTCAACCTCGAGCGGGCATTCAACGTACGTGAAGGCTTCAGCCGCAAAGAGGACAGACTGCCGGACCGGATCCTGCACGAGCCTCTTCAGACGTTCGGCGCGCCCGGCGACGGAGAGACGGTAAAAGAACTCGAACAGTTTCTCGATCGCTACTACGAACTCCGCGGATGGGATGAGAAGGGTGCTCCCACTGCGCGCAAATTGGACGATCTCGGGATTGCACACATCGTCAAATAAGGGCTTTGCCTCTTCAGGACCGCCACCAGACGACCGACATGAAAAGGCAGCTCTTCGACGACTGGCCGGATCAGTATGACCGTTGGTTTGAGACGCCTGTCGGTTCACTGGTAAAAGCAAGCGAGCAAGCCCTTGTCATGGAATTGCTCGATCCCGTGGCCGGGGAACGAATACTGGACGCGGGGTGTGGCACAGGCGTCTTCACGCTGGAGATTCTTGCAGCAGGCTCCAGCGTCGTGGGCATCGACCTATCCCTTCCCATGCTCTACAAAGCGCATGTCAAAGCTCAATCCTCGCGCTTCAGCCCGGTAGCGGCTGATATTCTTCGCCTACCCTTCAAGGAGCAGACGTTCGACAAGACTGTGTCAATCACGGCTCTCGAATTTATCGAGAACGGCGGAGTGGCAGTAAGAGAACTCTTCCGGGTGACAAAGGCAGGCGGAGTGGTGCTTGTGGCAACACTTAACAGTCTGAGTCCGTGGGCAAAGATAAGGCGGGAAGAAGCAACGAAAAAGGAGACCATTTTCTCAAGGGCAATTTTCCGGTCTCCCGACGACATGCGCTCGCTCGCACCCCTGCCCGGCATTGTGAAGACTGCCGTGCATTTTCCGAAAGATGTTACTCCGAAGGAGGCAACGCAATTAGAGAAGGAGGGCAAAGAGAAGGGATTGCAGACAGGCGCCTTCATCGCGGTTCGCTGGCAAAAACCATGACCGGCGTTAGGCAGGGCGTGGAAAGTCGTCAAGGAATGCGCTAAAATAACCGCTCCGGTAAAGCAGCCCGGGACAGCGCAAAATCTAGGATGGTTCCATGGCCAAGAATCCCGCAAGCCTTCTGCAGTTTCCCTGCTCTTATCCGCTCAAGGTCGTGGGGCGAAATGTGAATGCCTTTCATGCGTCCGTAAGCGCCATCATAGAAAAACATGTTGCCGAAGGCGAGAATGTCACATACACTACCCGGGTCAGTTCACACGATACCTACATGTCCATAACAGCAACCTTCATCGCCACGAACCAACAACAGCTGACCGCGATATACGAAGAGCTCAGCCGCAACGAGCTTGTACTAATCACCCTTTGATGCAGCGGTTCCGCAGTGAACGACGTAACGATACAACTATTCAGAGCGCTATGCGCTCTGTAGCCATTTTTGTTTCAAGGAGGATGTATGCCGCTCGTGGCCATTGACCCGGAACGCTGCAAGAGAGACGGTCTTTGCCAGCGCATCTGCCAGAAAGTATTCTCGCTGGAGGCAGAAGGGGGAATTCCCTCCGTGGCCCACGAGGAATCATGCAACTCCTGCGGCCACTGCGTCCTGGTGTGTCCTTCGGGAGCTGTCAGCCAGGCCCACTCCCCGCCTGAAAAGATCCATGAAGTGAGGACAGACCTCCTTCCTTCCTACGAGCAGGTACGCGAGATGATCGTCTCCAGACGTTCCATACGTACCTTTCAGGAACGGACCGTGCCGAGGGACATTGTCGAGAAAGTGATCGAAGGCGCACGCTTTGCTCCCAGCCTTAAGAACAGCCAAAGCACGCGATACATAGTAATCCAGGACAAGACCCTGCTTCGTGCCATTGCCTCCCATACGGCCCAATGGCTTGGCAAGGTGGCGAAGAGACTCAAAAACCCTTTTTGGAGAAAGCTTTACATACTGCGCGGAACCAAGGATATCGAACAGGTCCGACAATGGATCAGCCAGCTTGACGTAATGGCAAGCAAGATGCGCCAGGGCACTGACCTCGTCCTCTTCGGAGCCCCGCTCCTCCTTCTTTTTCACGCCGACCAGACTATGCGCTCGGCTGATGTGAATGCAACGCTCGCACTCCACAACGCTACGTTGGTAGCCTCATCACTGGGTCTCGGCGGCTTCTATACCGGATACATCGTAACAGCCTGCGCGCACGAACCCCTTCTGCCGCGTCTGGTCGAACTGCCCAAAGGACACAGCATCTACGGAGGATTGGCTCTCGGGTATCCTGCTATACGGTTTAAGCGGTGGATCGACCGCGAGTGCGCCCAGGTTACGTGGAAATAAGGAAAGAGCAATGAGCGTTTCAAGGAAAGAAGCTTTTCACCTCGTCAAACAGTACATCACGGACCGGAGGCTGATACGCCATGTTCTCGCCGTGGAAGCAGTCATGCGCGCACTGGCACGAAAGCTCGGCAGGGACGAGGAGCAATGGGGGCTTGCCGGATTGCTCCACGACATCGATATAGAAGTGGTGGAGCGCGACTTTACGATCCATGGCAGCCAAGCCGGCTCCATACTCACCCGGCACGGACTCGATCACGAACTAATCGATGCGGTACTCATGCACAATGAATCGTGGCACGGCAGAGAACGGACTACTGAGTTTCAGCAAGCCCTGGCCGCGAGCGACCGACTCACCTTTGTCATAATATCAGTCGGAAGAGCGCTCCCCGACAAGATGCTGCACGGCGTGACGGTCAGCGCTGTGATGGAAAGAATTCACTCGGAGCGTTTCAGGGCCATGCCCGAATATGAGAACATCCTTGAATGCGAGAAGATCGGCATACCCCTCGCAGAGTTTGTCACCACCTGTCTCGACGCCATGAAGAGAGCGAGTGACAAGCTTGGAATGTAAGTCGCATCTGCACCCGAGCGTGACGGGTTGCTGGAAAAATCTTCTCAGCCGTGGATAGGAGGCCGGTATTTTATGAATCATGACGAGGAACTGACGCAAGCCGTAACAGAATTTGCGACGACCAGATTGGACATCGACCTTATCGGCATCGCGCCGGCGGAGAGGCTTCAAGGCGCACCCGAGGGAAGACGGCCTAATGATTATCTCTCCAGCGCCAGATCGGTCGTGGTGTGCGCAATAAAGATTCCGGATGCGGCGGTCGAGGTCGCCGGCCGGTATGACGAAGCGGGCAAGACGCTCGGGCCCTACATGTGGTACGGCTATGTCATCGCAAACTGGAATCTTTCATCCGCAGCAAACCGGTTGGTGAGATTTCTCGAATTGAAAGGCTTCAAGGCTCTACCCTTTCCGCCCACGGGATTGAGCTACAAATACGGGACTGTAGCTGACTTTTCCCACCGACATGCGGCTGTGGCAGCCGGTCTTGGAGAATTGGGTTTCAGCGGCCTTCTGCTGAGCCCTGAATTCGGACCCCGACAGAGGCTTGTCTCTGTAATCACTGATGCGCCGTTGAAACCCTCGTCGATGTATGAAGGAACCAGGCTGTGTCAGCCTGATCATTGCGGCTACGCATGTCTTAGAGCGTGCCCCACCACAGCGATGAGGGGAAAAGAATCATTGGCCATTGGCGACAGGAATTTCGAGCATGCCAAGCTGCATACAGTCAAGTGCAAGTGGCTCTATCCTGAAAAAGGCTTCCGCAGAACCAAAATTCCCATGCCGCCGGAACCAACAAATGAGGACTGGCAGGAGGCGCTGCGATCCGCAAAAATTCATCCCTTTGATATCGCTTTGAACCAGTTCACCTTTGTGCCACACTGCGGAGCCTGTATTTTCAGCTGCCCATCGCCGCGTTTCCACGACTCTGATTTTCACTGATGTCAAGCGTGATCTCTCGGCCGGGCCACATTGATTTTGCCCCAATAAAGCCTTATAATTATAGACGAAAGTAGAAAAAAGAAATTATGGTATATACCATGAAAACGATTCGGGTGATTCTTCTTTTTTCGGTGTTTTTTCTCCTCGGGATTGTCGCAGGTTCGCATGCGCAGGATAATGCCTCTAGTAGCGTGTCCCCTCTCCTGAATGAAAACCAGACAAGCGTTCAGAGTACAGAGCCGGGCTCAAAAAGCGAGTCCGAGGTCTTCTGGGAGCGCCTCGATCTCTCAAAGCTAGGTACTACTGATGAACATGCCGACGGACAAAGCAAGGTTCGGACCTATTCGCTTTACCCGCAGTCATTCTCCGCGGCAAAACCGGAAGCACGTCAGGAGACCCCTGCCCGTTCCTACCTCTTGTCGTACGACGTGAACAAAGAGAGCACACTCGTCGGCATGGCCAACATCGGCAACGCAGACAAAATGGAGCTCAAGAAGTTGTATCAGAGCAATATAGACACTGAACTGCTCGTCGGCTACCAATGGGGTAATTATGGCAGCATTCTTTTTGGACGTGCGGTACAGCTGGATCGCGACGGGGACACGAATTTTGGCCACGTCTACGACATGGGCTGGCGAATTAAGTTCATGAAGACGTTCTAACCCTCTCCACTGTTCCCTTTCCTTTTCCCATGTATCAGGTTTCCTTTCCTTAACCCAGCAGGATTCAAAGGGTCCGGATAAAACTGAAGCAATGAGCGCTTCTACATCTATTGCGGCTTGATTGTCGTGGAAGATGCGTGCTAAAACTTCGCAGCCTGCCTCCATTTGGCCGGCAGGTGGGCAATCCGGGAGAAGCTAAAAGAATGAGCGAGACAGTAATTCGCGTGGTCGATCTCTGGAAGGATTACGCGGACGATCTCACCAATGCTCCTGCCCTGCGCGGCAGCAGTCTTGAAATAGCTGCAGGTGAAGTAATAGCGCTTTACGGAAAAAGCGGCTCGGGGAAAAGCACACTCTTCAACTTGATCGCCGGTTTGGATTATCCCACGAAGGGCCTCATAGAAGTTACCGGACAAGATCTCAGGCTCCTTGGCGAGAAGGGACGAACAAACCTGCGCAGGCTCAGCCTGGGATTCGTGTTTCAATTCTTCAACCTCCTGCCTACGCTCACCGCCTTCGAGAATGTGTTTCTGTCGCTCGAGTTGGTGGGCAAGCCGGATCCGGAGCGGGCCCAAAGCGTTTTAACCGAGGTCGGCCTTGGCGGTAAAGAGCACCGTTACCCTAACGAGCTGTCCGGAGGTGAACAACAGCGTGTCGCCATAGCGCGAGCGCTGGTCAAGCGACCATCCATAATCCTGGCTGACGAGCCTACCGGAAATCTGGACACGGCTACCGGCGATATGATCCTCGATCTCCTCACTCGAAAATGCCGTGAATCACGGACAACGCTGATTATGGCAACCCACGCACCTCTCACCTGCCGTTATGCTGACCGCGTGCTCAAGATGGTAGATGGTATCGTTGTCGAAGATGCAGCATCCGGGGTAATCATTTCTTGAAATCCGTCACCAAGTCATTTCTACGTTATTTGCCGAGGCGCTTGAGTCTCAGCTTCCTTCAACTGATGGGCGTAGCATGCGGGGTTGCCGCTGTGGTGGGCATGACCATGTCGGCCATCACCGCACTAGCCAGCTTCACGAAGGCGGTCGGTTTTTTGAGCGGCAAAGCGACCCATTCCATGCAGCGGCCTGCCGGGCCGATGGAGGAACAGATACTTGCGGCCCTCGCCCGCGATCCGGCAGTGGAAAGGTTCTCGCCCGTAATTGACAGGAAGCTGCGACTTCGGAACGACGACCTTGTACGTTTCCTCGGCATCGATCCTTTTTTGGATCGTGCACTGCGTCCCGAGATCGCCGACTCTCAGACAAAAAACAAAACAGGCGGCCGCACTACTCTTCTTTCCTTTATTCTGGATAACAATACCGTGCTTGTCGACAGGGAACTGGCCCTCCAACTGAACCTATCACCAGGTTCGCTGCTTCCGACCACAAAGGGTACGCTCCGGGTCATGGGCACGTTCTCGAATCTGTCAGGCGAACCGCTCGTGCTCATGGACATTGCTCACGCTCAGGAGCTTTTTGGACTAAAGGGCTTGGTGGATAGAGTGGATCTCATTCTCAATGATCAGACGGGCTTTCGCACACGATGGGAAAAGGGCTTTCTCATACAGTCAGGGCAGGAGCGGAGCGTGACACTGTCTGCGATGCTCGGGGCTTTCCGCCTTAACCTCGAGGCCCTTTCCCTTCTCGCCCTCTTTGTAGGTGTCTTCCTGATCTACAATACGGCGATGTTTGCGGTGGTGAACCGCAGACGCGACTCCGGGATTCTGCGCAGCCTGGGCGCCCGGAGATATGAGATCATAACAGCCTTCCTGACGGAAATTCTCATACTCGGCGTGGCCGGGGGTGTACTCGGCAGTCTTATCGGTTTTATCTTGACCCGATTCTTAACAGCGCTTATCGGCACCAGCATCAGCGATCTCTACTTTTTTCTCCGACCCGAACCTGCCGTCTGGTCGAACTGGGTTTTGCTTGCCGGGATAGGCCTTGGCTGCGGAGCCAGTATCCTGGGCGGCGCCCTGCCGCTGCTGGAAATAGTCCGCACCGAGCCGATAAAAGCTCTCTCAGGCCGGGTAGTTGACCGCAAGAGCGGACGCATAGCCCACAAGACATCGGTTGCCGGTCTGGCAATCATGGCTATCAGCGCTCTTCTTCTCGCCCTGCCGCGGACGCATATTTATGTGGGATTTACCGGTGTCTTTGCCTTTCTAATCGGGGCCAGTCTCCTCACAGGCACGATCCTCGTCGCGGCCCACTCCAGCCTGAAGTGGCTGTTGGGCTTCCTGGGCGGACTTCCTGGAAAAATAGCCGCCGGGAACATTCGGCAAAATCTTGGCCGTACCGCTGTTGCGGTTGCTGCGTTCATGGTAGCTCTTTCCATGTCTGTCGGTCTCGGCGCCATGATTGGCAGCTTCCGCCAGTCGCTTGTCTGGTGGATGGACTCACAGCTCCGCGGTGAGATCTATATAGGCAAGATAGGCGAGGCCGATGTACCCGAATCTTTCTATGAAGAGGTCAAGCAGATTCCCGGCTTGGGCGGGGCAGATCCCTACCGGAATGTCCAGGTACTATACCGCGGCGTTCCTGTCTACGTCGCCTCTGTCGATGCTGCCGTGGTGCAGCGATTCACGCGCTTTGGATGGCTGAAAGGCGGAAGCGAAAACTGGGATCCGGTCAAGCACGGCGGCGTAGTTATCTCCGAGAGTTTCGCGCGACGTTTTCATATTAATTCCGGCGACGCGATAGTGCTCGAGGGAGCGCACGGCCACGAAAAATTCATGGTAGGCGGTATCTTCTACGACTACACAACAGAGCACGGTCTTCTGATGATGGATCGCTCCACGTTCCTTCGCGTCTTTGGAGACCATACCATCAACAGCCTTGCGGTGTTTATCGATCCTGACAACCCTCACCGGGCAGAAATTATTCATGACATAAAAAGAAGAGCTGAGGCCAGGGGCCTGCCCGTTCAGACCCAGTCACAGCTTCGCGCCAGTATCCTCAAGGTGTTTGACAACACCTTTGCGGTCACCCGCTCCATGCGTGCTCTGGCGATTGTCGTTGCCTTCTTCGGCATCGCAGGTGCGCTGCTCACGCTGTTCATGGAGCGACGTCGCGATTTCGGCATCTATCGCTCCCTCGGCTTCTCAACATTTCAGATCGCCACAATGACGCTTTTGGAAGGACTGGGCATGGGCGCGGTCAGCTATCTTCTGAGCACCGGCGTCGGTACAATTCTGGCCGTTCTCCTGATCAACGTGATCAATCTGCGAAGCTTTAACTGGACCATATTCTTCTATGCTGAGCCGGGTCCCTATGTGTGGACTGCGCTGACGGCCCTTGTCGCAAGTTTAGGGGCTGCCGCCTACCCCATCTGGAAAGTGTGCAGAACCTATCCCCAGATGCAGATACGGGAGGAGTGAGAGACAGTGACGAGCATCAACCACAGGCTCAAGGCGCAAGGCGCAAGGCGCAAGGCTGCTACGCTTCTCGCTGCCGCCGTTCTGCTCGCAGTACCCTCACTGGTGCTGACAGAGTCGGCAGTCACTGATGCAGACTGGAAACAGGCGATCGGGCCGTGGCAGTGGGCTTTCCCCCGTGATCACGGCTCTCACCCCCAATTCCGTACGGAATGGTGGTACTTCACCGGCAACCTGGCGGACGCTACGGGAAAACGCTACGGATACCAAGTCACTTTCTTTCGCCAGGCTGTTCTTAAACATCCCGAAGATCCGCAGAATGCCTGGTCCCTGCGCGACCTCTATCTCGCCCATTTTACTCTTACCGACGCCGCAGCCGGACGTTTCTCCTATGACGAAAGGGTATCGAGGAGTGGGCCGGGACTCGCCGGAGCCGCTCAGGATCGCATGCAGGTGTGGCTCCTCAGTTGGTCCGCAACAATGGAGAACAACACGATACACATCCAGGCACGCAACGATCAGATGAGCCTGGCGCTTGATCTCGCGCCGCGAAAATCGGTTGTGCTCCACGGTGAACATGGATTGAGCAGGAAAGGACCGCGGGGGGGACAAGCGAGCTACTACTATTCATTTACAGATCTGGAGACGGTTGGCACGTTGAAGACGCCTGGATCACCACACACCCTCCCAGTGAAAGGGACAAGCTGGTTCGACCACGAGTTCGGTTCGAATCAGCTGGCTGGCGACCAGGTCGGATGGGACTGGTTCAGTATTCATCTGTCAGATAGGCGGGATCTGATGATCTACCTCTTGAGACGCAAAGATGGCACTGTGGAGCCCTCGTCATCGGGGACTCTTGTGGACCATTCGGGACGGGTAACACACCTCAGGCTTGGAGATATCCAGATGGAAGTGCTTGATCGTTGGAAGAGCCAGAAGAGTGAAGCGGTCTATCCGAGCCACTGGCGCATAAGCATACCTTCGCAGCGCATAGAGGTCAGTGTGAAACCCCTTGTCGCGGACCAGGAACTTCTCACCGAAGGCTCTACGGGCATCATCTATTGGGAAGGTACGGTCATCGGCACCGGGACATCGGGAGGGAAAGAAGTCTCCTGTGAGGGCTATATCGAGATGACAGGTTACGCCAAGAGTATTGGCGGAATCTTCTGAAGAGATCTTGACGGAGTCCTCGTTGACATGGCCTCCGGGCGAGACTTAGGTTACGATATACTGGGGGACAAATGAGAGAATTCCGGCGCACGTGTTTCAGCACAAAACTCTTCCAATTGACCCGCAGGACAATGCTTGCGGTGTGGTTTGTGCTACTGGCCCTTGCACACGCGCAGGGGCAAGGAGGGAGTGACATGGAGATTTCATCGACCGCCTTAAAGGATGGAGAAAAAATCCCGGTTCAGTATGTTATGCCGGGAGCAGGAGGGAAGAACGTCTCACTCCCTCTTGCGTGGAAGAACGCACCTGCGGGAACAAAGTCCTTTGCCCTTTCCATGGTTGATCCTCATCCGGTGGCAAGGAATTGGGTCCATTGGCTCGTGATCAATATCCCTGCGACGACTACCGCACTTGAACCGGGAACATCCGGAAAGAAAATGCCCCCTGGATCCCTCGAACTGAAGAATTCCTTCGGGGAAACCGGCTATGGAGGACCGCAGCCACCGAAAGGTTCGGGCGACCACCCCTACGTGATCACCCTCTACGCCCTGAGCGTCGAGAAACTTGATCTGGACACAAACGTTTCACTCCAGGCCTTTCAGAAAGCACTGGAAGGCAAGACGCTGGCTACGACGAAGATCACTGGAAAATTTGGTCTATGACTATGACGGGGTGGCACCGGGTTAGGAAACGTCCGCGGTAGCCGAAACGCCTAGGGTGACTCCGTATCCGGTTCACTGAGGAGGAGTGTGACCTCGTCCAGAGCCTCTTTAGCCTGTGCTCCGGTAGCTATAAACTGCAATTCTTCTCCCATGGCTGCGTCCAGCTGAAGGATTGAAATAACCGATTTTACATTCAGGTATTCTTTTCCATTCAGAACCAGGTTGTAGTATTCCATCCCCTTTCTGTGAACATAGATGTCACAGTCACAACTCCTGGCAATTTCCGAAAGCCGTGACGCAGGACCCATGTGGAGGCCCTCCTTGTTCTGAACAATCAGATTGACCTGCAGGAAGCCGTGGGCTTGGAGCGATTCCTTCGCCTCCCTCCATATATGGGCATACTTTACGATCCATTCCTGTGAGGCCACCCTCCTCCCTATATCGTATCCGGCTTCGGTCGAGCGCAAATACTTATGTCTCTCGATCTCCCTCATCTGCTCCTCGTTGTCCAGCCGCTGCTTCTCCTGAAGCCAGCCTGCCCTGTATTTTTCGACAAAGTCCTCGATGGCTTCCTCGATAGAGACCTCCCGGCCCTGGTTTACGGACATAAAGTATTTATGAGTCTCTATTGCGGCCAGCTCCGACGGAATGAGATCGACCTTCTTCACATCCACCATGTACGTGTGACCCCCCCCCTTAGCATTCCAGCATAGCTGCGTTGTCTTACAACATCGCCCAATGCAAACAGCCGGCCAAAAATCCGACTAACCAATCACTATTTCAATCCGCGGAAAAAGGCACTACAGAGCTATTTAAGACGCGAAGGGCCATTATCAATGCAGAAACGGCACACGGAATACCATCAGAAACCCGTTAAGAGAAAGAAGAACCCCGGCTGCAGCGCTCACGAGGGAAAAATAAAAGATAGGACGAAATGCAGACAGAATTGCTATGGAGGCCATGACAATCGCGATCTGCAGCAATACTTCTGCATACTCGAAATAAGGGTCTTTGGCCCGATAGGTGTCCCGCTCCTTCTCTACCTTCTTTGCTTCTTCCTCAACCTGCTTCTTCTCCGCGGCGAACCTGTCTGCCTCGTCACTCGACTTCTTTATCAATAATTGGATTTTCTCTCTGGCCTGATGGGTCATAGTGTTGTCGCGATCGAGGAGCTGCGCCTCCAGCATCAGGCTTTGCGACCTGTACAGATGTTCACGGATGACTTTCGCCTGATAGTAGGCCCACTGGTTGGATGCCTCCTGCTGCGCAAGCAGCATTTCTTTCATGGCCTTACTGCCACCCAATGAGGTGATGGCCAGGAATACAGCAAAGACAGCCGTGACCAGCGCCACCCGCTTCGTAAAGCTCTTTTCTTTCTCCTTTTCCAGCTCTTCCATATTCGGGAGTTCGAGCTCCGGCATCTGGTTCACCCCTCCTCACCGGGACTGCGATACGCATCGGACTCGCGTTCGGACTGTGTCACTTCAGTACAAGGAAAACCCAGAAAAAAAGCGCAACCGCAACACGATATATCCCGAACGGGATAAATGTGTGGTGCTTGATGAAGTTGAGCAGAAACTTGACAGCCAGCAATGCCGCAACGAAGGAGACAACAAATCCGACTGCCAGGGACCCAAGCTGCGCCATGGAAAAACTTCCGGCGTTCTTGTAAAGATCAAGACAGGTCGCCGCAAGCATGGTGGGTACTGCCAGCAGAAAGGAAAACTCGACGATCGTCTTGCGCCTGACTCCCAGGAGCAGACCTCCGACTATAGTCGCAGCAGCCCTCGAGACTCCTGGAATCATCGCTATGGACTGAAACACGCCGATCACGAGTGCGGTGGAGTACGGTATGGAAGATAGCTCATCGAAGGGCTCTACTCTTCGGCGATGCAGAATTTCAAAGATAATCAGGAATATACCTCCGATGAATAAAGACCAGAGCACGACACCCGTGCCCGCAAGGAGATATTTCTTGATGATCTTATAGAAGAGAAGCCCCAGTACCGCCGTGGGGAGGAAGGCTGCAAGAACACGTTTTGCGATTTCCCTGTCCACAAAAAGGGATCTCCAGTAGAGAACCACCACGGAGAGAATAGCGCCAAGCTGTATAGCAATCTCGAAAGTTTTGAGAAATTCTGTCTGGCCCAGTCCCATAACCTGGGCTGTCAGCATCAGGTGGCCGGTCGATGATATGGGCAAAAACTCGGTGATGCCCTCAACTATTCCGAAGATTATGGCGTGCAGAAAATCCATCGCCAATATTTGTCCATTTCAGACTGCTCTTGTCAATCCTTTTTCTTTCCTTTTCCTGGCGCTCGCTTTTACGCGCTTTCATTCTATCTTCGGGATTGACAGGTGCGCAGCACGTGTGTTTCTTAAAGTGTAGGGTCTAGAGGAGGACAAAGAGATGAAAAGATTGAAATTGAGCCTGCTGCTCATCGGCACGTCGCTTTTCGCCTACGCATGCGCAACGTCGTGCGGCCCGGGACCGGGACAGAGCACCGCTCCGGCCAGCTATCCCAGCGGATACACGCTCGAAAAGCAAGCCGAAAAAGCGCCTTCGAAATAGGCGATCCTCACTAACAAGAAATTCAATGCAGCAGCAGGCTTATCGTGAGGAGTACGAGGACAAACGAGGTGATCACCAGGTATTTCGCGTTTTCCCTGGCCGCAAAATAGATGACCGAAAGCAGGGCCCTGATGTAAGGCGTCAGGATGAGCACCGCGATACCGATGGTAATCACCCTGATAGACAATTCGGAGTTTGATTCCCTGAAGAGTTGCACAAAAAACAGAAAAAAATCTTCCCCCCGGAGAAACATCTGGCTGCTGTGAGAAACAGCCACATTGCCGTATTCACGATAAAAAAGAACCATACCTGCGATTACAAACAGGAGGCTTGTTATGACGCCCCCGATGAGGACGTAGCTGATCAGCATCTCCAGTTTGGTCTCTCCGCTGCCTGTCGCTCTTCGATTCATAAGAGTCTGACCCCTTTATAGAGCATCTGCACAATCAGCAGGACGACAATACAATAGAAAAGGAGGCGCAACGTATGATCGTTGAGCCTGTTCAATACCCTGCCCCCTGCTATTGCACCGAGAGTGGTACCTACTGCCAACGGCGCCATCAAGGTCACATTCAGAAGGCCGCTGAAGAAGTAGACGCTGATGCCGGCCAACGCCGTCATGCCCACAATGAAATTGCTCGTGGTGCTCGCTACTTTTGGCGGAAGCCTCAGTATGTTCTCCTGCACCGTCACCTTGAAAGCCCCTGCTCCGATGCCAAGCATGCCTGCGGCGAGACCCGCAACCATCATACCCAACCCGCCAAGCAACGGCCGCTCCGCCGTATAGTCGACGGTTTCCCTCTTTGCCTCATCGAAATAGCTCCCTTCCAGCTGAAGCCATCGCGAAAGGCGTATATGCGCGGGAGTTGCAGAACTGGCAATCGGCCGGTGGCGCAATTTCAGGAATGAGGTCATCAGAAAAAGCGCGAAGAAGAAATAGAGATAGACGGGTGCGATCAGGGTCGTGATCGTCGCCCCTATGATGGCTCCGACACTTGTGAACATTTCGAGGTACATGGCGATCTTAACGTTAGCAAGTTTATCCTTCACGTATGCGGATGCCGAGCCGCTGGATGTAGCGATGACGCTGACAAGCGCTGACGCGATAGCTTCTTTTATGGGCAATCCAAGAAAAACAAGAATCGGCACGAGGATACTGGCTCCTCCCAGGCCGGTGAGAGAACCAACAAACCCGACCGGCAGTGAAACCAGGAGAAGGGAAATCATGTCAAGGGCCACAATTCACCATTCGAAAAAGGAGCGAGGCTGTTCTCAGCGCTGTCGCTACCCGGGATGGTTCCACTACTAAAAATAATACCGCGCACTTAATTCTATGCGATAACCCTTATGCTTTTCACCTGATTCGCGCATCCGACCTCATATCGAACGACAGCGCGAGGTGCTGAGAAAGGTTCGCCTTGGCTATACGCATGGTACTCACGATCCGGCCGGCTGAGAGCTCCCCCTGCTTCAACGGACTCAGTATCTGAAGCCTCTTGGGGTTTGCGAGGGTCTGACAGATATCTGCCTGCGGCTCAAAGCGTTTGACTTCAGAGGTGGCTCAGGTCGTTTCATTGTCTCTTTGTCTCGCATAATATAAACACTACAATGCACCCGCATTCTTTTTGTCAAGCCACCGGGTATCGAAGCGATTGGTTTATGATTGCCCGGCAAAGGCTTGTCCCGGTGTTCATTATAGTATAAACTTGCGGCATGCTTTACCCGGTACTTGTCGTTGAAGATGACCCCAAGATAGCGCGTATCGTTAAAGTCTACCTTGAGGGTGCGGGTTTCAGAGTGGTGCACGTCGACCGGGGAAAGGATGCGATCGAAGCGGCCCAGAAAGAATCCCCCCTGCTCGCCATCCTCGACCTGATGCTTCCCGATATGAGCGGTGAGAATGTCTGTCTCCAACTTAAAGAAATGGCCGACATACCCATCATCATGCTCACCGCAAAAGCCTCTGAAGAGGAGAGAGTCGCAGGGTTTGCTCTCGGAGCCGACGATTACGTGGTAAAACCCTTCAGCCCGAGGGAACTGGTGTTCAGGGTCAAGTCAGTCCTGAAGCGCTTCGAAAAGAAAGACCTTGCTGGGACAGAACCTTTGAGTTTTAATCGTGGAGCCCTGATTCTCGACGGACAGAGTTACAAAGCCACCAGGAAGGGGAAGGCGTTGGACCTCACGCCCACCGAGTTCAAGGTACTCTTCACACTTGCCGTGGCTCCGGAACGAGTCTTTACCAGAGGGGAACTCGTGGAAAAAGCCCTCGGGTACCAATTCGAAGGATACGAAAGAAGCGTTGACGCGCACATAAAGAATATTCGGCGCAAGCTGGATGATGATCCTCAAAACCCGACCTTTATCCAGACGATCTACGGCATAGGGTACCGGTTCCTCGCGAGCAGAGATGCTTAAAAGTCTCAGGCTCAAGTTCCTCGTACTTCTTCTCGGGGTGGCGGTAGTTGCCCTGTCGGGCACCATCATTCTCAGAGAATTGATGCTGAGCGACTTCGCCGCATATCTTGAAGGCGAATCGGAAAATAAGGCCTATTGGATCCAAGCTGCACTCGAAGGAGCCTATGAGCGCAATGGCGGATGGAAAATCGATGCTCAGGCGGAAGACGTACTCTGGGCACTAACACTGGGCTTCGAAATGCGGCTCCTGAACCAGCAAGGAGAGATGATCGTCGACACAGAACACGCAATCCGCAACGCGTCTCCCTCAGTAAAAAGGAGGCTGAGCGCCCTTTCGGAATTCAGAGTTTCGAGCGGTACCGGCGAATTTGCCCCCTACCCGCTTTTTCTCGGAGGTAAGCAAATAGGTACGCTCGAATTGCACCCGCTCCAGCCGACCGATTCGGCTCTCTTCGTCAGAAGGACCGATCTCTTTTTGGCATTGTCGGTACTCGCCGTCGGGGGGCTCGCCATCCTTATCAGTGTGCTATTTTCACTTCGCCTGACCCGTCCCGTGAAAGAACTTTCCCAGGCAGCCTCAGCTATCAGCCGCGGTGACCTGAAGCGCCGCGTGACGATATCGCGACAGGACGAGCTCGGGGAGCTAGCCAGCACGTTTAACCGCATGGCGCAGGACCTCGAGATACAGGAATCTTTGCGGCGCAAGCTGATTGCCGATGTCGCACATGAACTGAGGACTCCACTTGGTGTGATGCGCGGCGAATTAGAAGGCATGATGGACGGATTGATCCAGACTGACGAACAGCGTTTACAATCACTCTATGATGAAACAGGGCGCCTCAAGCATCTGGTCGATGGCATCGAAGAACTGAATCAGGCAGAAGCAAGCAGTCTGACACTACGGCCGCAGAGGATCGCTCTGAAGCCGCTTCTCGATAATATCATCGAACGGCTGCGAGGCAGATTCGAAGGAAAGGGACTGACGCTAGAACTTGCCTGCAGCGACACCGAGGAACTCTACGCCGACCCGGAAAAAATGAGCCAGATAGTTTTGAACCTCCTGAGCAACGCGTTAAAAGCAACGGAGAATGGCGGACAGGTTACGGTGGCTGTAGCCTCGGGCAAGGCAGAACTACGGATCGTCGTAGAGGACAGCGGCTGCGGCATAAGCGAAAAAGACCTGCCTTTCATCTTCGAGAGGTTCTATCACGCCGCCGGCGAGGGTCTCGGCATCGGCCTCACGATCGTGAAAGAGCTGGTGGAGGCACAGGGAGGGCGGATTGAGGCAAAGAGCGCAGTGAATAGGGGCTCTGCGTTCACCATTATTTTTCCTGCCCGCCTTCACAATTCTTCATAATTCATTCGTGGTGTTTTCACATTCCTCCTTTATACTTCTGGAAAATCCAAGTAAGAGGAGGTAAGGAAATGAA
This sequence comes from Syntrophorhabdales bacterium, assembly GCA_035541455.1. Taxonomy (NCBI): domain Bacteria; kingdom Pseudomonadati; phylum Thermodesulfobacteriota; class Syntrophorhabdia; order Syntrophorhabdales; species Syntrophorhabdales bacterium. Next base: position 42,735 of record DATKNH010000109.1, on the reverse strand, counting down.
GAAGGTATCGGTAGTGGTTATGGCAGTAGCGGTTGCACTTCTCTTGGGCATGGCAGCACATGCTGCACCGCAGGCATCCGGCCAGGGTGTGAATCAGCCGGTGGACGTGAATGCACTGAGGCAGTTCCAGAAGGAGACGCTCCCGCTGCGCGATGAAATGGCAGCCAAAAGGCTGGAGCTCCGGAATGAATATGCGCAGCCGACTCCCGACCTGGCTAAGATTGCCAAGATCCAGCACGAGATGATCGACCTGCGGACAAAGATCCAAACCGCGGCGCAGAAGCAGGGGTTGCCCGCCTTTGGCCGCGGATGGATGATGGCCGGTGGCGGTTGCGGTGCAGGCTACGGTCGTGGCTTTGGCCCGGGTGCAGGTAACGGACCAGGTCCGGGTCGTGGTGGATTCCGTGGCGGCCACGGCGCTGGCTGGGGTGGCGGTTGCGGCGGTTGCTCTGGTTGGTAAACAACTCTTCGTCGGGTCCCGGCCTGACCGGGGCCCGATACCCGCAGAGGAGCCTTTAATGCGGATAGTAGTAGTCGCACTCTTTATCCTGTCTGTCGCAACGCTTGTGTCTCCCGCCAAGACAGCGGCTCAACCGGGCGGGCCCGGGGGTTATCGCGGCATGCCCTATGGTCAGTTCTGCCCGGGCATGCAGTGGGGACCCTATGGGGCGCGAAAACCAGTCAGAACGCCTGACGAAGCCAAGGTCGTGATCGAAACGTATTTTACAAATCTCGGCCGGGAAGTCCAGGCTGGCAAGATCGAAGAGCACACATTCTATTTTCAGGTGGAGATACTCGACCGCAGCGGCACGTTGATCGATACGGCTATTGTGGACAAGAGGTCGGGAAGAATCCGGTCAATCTACTGATCGCCCTCATCCACTAACCTGGAGAATCTTTTGCCACCAGAGACGTTTCATCTGAAGCACTCCCGTTGGAGAAGCTCACGACAATGTCTTGAAGTGCGTCTCTACTTTTATGTCGTGCTTCTTCAGCAACTTCCAGAGCGTAACACGGCTTACGCCCAAAGCCTCTGCAGCTCTCTGCCTGTTGCCTCCCGCATCTTCCAGGATTCTAATGAGCTGCCCGCGTTGATCGATTTTTGTGACATCGCCTTTCTTCAGTGAGCCCGCCCGGTGCGCGTGGGCAAAAAGCGGTGGCAAATGGTTAAGAGAAATGAGATCTCCCTCACAGACCACGAAGGCGTACTCGAGTACGTTTATAAGCTCCCTCACGTTACCCGGCCACTGGTAAGCCATAAGTCTTTCCAGGGTCGCTTCCGTCACTCCACGAATCTGCTTTTCGGTTCTCATGCGGATAGCCTTTACGAAATGGTCAACCAGCAACGGGATGTCTTCGGCCCTTTCCCTGAGGGCAGGTAAACTGATCGGTATCACATTCAGCCTGTAGTAGAGATCTTCTCTGAAGCGTCCCTCGCGACACAGTTCGACTAGGTCCCGGTGCGTCGCAGCCACAATGCGTGTATCAATACGAATGGGCCTATGGTCCCCTACCCGTTCCACTTCTTTTTCCTGCAACACCCGGAGCAGTTTTATCTGCGTTGAAAGCGGTACGTCACCTATCTCGTCCAGGAAGAGGTCTCCCTTATGCGCGGCTTCGAAGCGCCCCTGCCTGTCTCTCTCCGCGCCTGTGAAGGCACCTCTGATATGGCCGAAAAGCTCACTTTCCAGCAGCGACTCGTTCAAAGCCGCGCAGCTCACCTTAACAAAAGGACCCCTCTTCCTCCTGCCCTGTCTATGGATGGCATTCGCGACAAGTTCCTTTCCGGTTCCGCTTTCGCCGTAAATGATTATGGGAGCATCAGATGCGGCAGCGTTGCGGATGAGCTCGTAGACGCCAAGTATCTTTGCGCTTCTCCCGATAATCCCCTCGAATCCGTCGCTGGGCGAAAGAAGTGACTTGAGTTCCTTGATAGTCTGCTCCTTTGCCAGCAGATCTGTGATGTCCGTGAGCGTTTCAACTCCACCCACTACCTCTCCGTGACGATCCCTGAGCACAGCAGCGTTCTTCACAAGGTCCAGCGGGCGGCCATCTTTTCTCCGCAGCCGACAGCGACGCCTCACTACTGCACCTGCTCTGAAGAGCTCGCATTTCTTTGTTCGCCGGCCATCCTCGTCGAGACAAAAACAGGTGTCACAGTCAAGGATTTCGCACTGCCGTCCCACCAGCTCTGCTGCCGTATATCCCATGATCCGCTCAAGTGCATTGTTTACAGAGAGTATAGATCCTTCGCGATCCACCACCACGACACCGTCCATCATAGTATCGATAACCGTCTTCCAGTACTCCTGCAGGTTGTCTCTCACTGCACCCTCCCATTCCCGATCACCGTTTGTAGCTGAACATATGTTAGTTAACATACGTTAATTTTAACAGAGTGTCAAGTATCTTCCCAACCCAGCGAATCGCTGTTTACCCATTGATATATATGGGAAATCCAGGTGCCGGTCAGCATCAGCAGAATGGGGTATACACTTTGCTATTACTGATTTGTGCGGATTTTATCAATCTAGCTTAAAGGAGGAATTGCACCATGTACAGAAGACTGTTTGTTGTGATGGTAGGGCTGGCGCTTTTGTTTTCAACGGTTCACGTGGTGATGGCAGCCGATGCACCTGCTGCCGCGCCGATGAATCCGAAGGTTAAGGCACAGCTGGATTCAGCTAAGGCCTCGATAAAGAAGGTCTCGGCGGAAGATGCGAAAAAAGTACTCGATGCGAAAGAGAAGGTCATTTTTCTGGATGTCCGTGATCCCGGGGAATTCTCGGCCGGCCACCTTCCCGGCGCGATGAATATTTCCCGCGGAACCCTGGAATTCGTCGTCTTCAACCAGATCCCCGATCAGAATGCAAAAATTTACGTCTACTGCAAGACTACAGGCCGTTCGACCCTGGCCACAAGAACCTTAAACGACCTCGGGTATAAGAATGCGGTCCTGGTCGACGTGCAGTATGCTGACTGGGTCAAAGCCGGGTATCCTGTAGAGCGTTAAGGATCCGGATAAGCGGAGGATCGTGAGGGCATACGGACATTCCGGCTGCCCTTATTCCCTTCGACCATGCGATACTGTGATCACGTGAACGATAACCTTTTCAAGACATCACGTCGCACGTTTCTCAAGGGTTCGGCTTTGACTGCCGCTGCCCTGTCCGCGGGGACGTTCGGGTTGAAAGCGTGGAGTAAAACCACGGCTTCCGCCCCGGTGACGCGCGTTCCTACTATCTGCAATGGTTGCGGCAACCGCTGCGCCCTCTTCGTTTCGGTCAAGAACAAACGCATCTGGAAAGTGGAAGGCAACCCGGACGCGAACGGCAACCAGGGAGCTGTTTGTCCCAAGGGGCATGGCTATCTGCATGACTTGTACAATCCGAACAGGATCCGTTCTCCGTTGAAAAGAGTGAACGGGAAATTCGAGCCGGTTACGTGGGAGCAGGCATACAAAGAGATCGCACAAAAGGTTAACCTCATTCTGCTCGATAACGGTCCCGAGTCAATCTTCTGGGTCAACTACCCGCAACCCAACCAGGCGTACGCTCTCCGGCTCATGCACTCCATGAGCAGTCCCCACTATTTCACGCACGGATCGACCTGCTACACCGCCCGCAACGCCGGATGGAATTTCACCGTGGGAAAGCTTCCCTCCAACGACCTCGCCAACTCCCGCTTTATCATGATCGTGGGAAGAAATCCCGCCGGCGGCATCGATTTAGGCGAGGTCAAAGGTATCGTGAAGGCAAAGGAGAAGGGCGCGAAGCTGGTCGTCATTGATCCGCGCCACAGCGAAACAGCAATCCTCGCAGATGAATGGGTGCCTGTAAAACCCGGCACAGACCTGGCTCTCCTGCTCGCCATGATCAACGTGATGGTCGAGGAGAAACTCTACGACAGGAATTTTGTAGCTAACAGCACTGTCGGTTTTCAGCAGCTGGAGGACGAAATCATCAACTACCCGCCGCAATGGGCGGAGAAGATATGCGACATCCCGGCACAGACAATAATACGCCTGACGCGTGAAATTGCGCGCGAGAAACCGCAGGCGCTCATCCACCGCGGCTACCACGGCGCTTTTGGCGCACAGTATCTGAACAGCTTTCAGACCGCCCGCGCCATTGCCATTGCCAACGCCCTTCTCGGTAACATAAACCGCAAAGGGGGCATCTATTTCTCCGAGTCGGCAGAGTTCGGCGAACTGCAGCCGGCTCATCCGGTGCCTCCCGGCCCTTCAGTCGGCAAAGCCGATGGAACCGGCATACCCGGTCGGTACCCTCTGGGCTCCTACGGAGACGGCATATCACACGCGATACCCGAACTGGCACTTCGCGGCGTGTTGAAATGCGGTTTTGTGTACCACCATAACCCGCTCAGAACCAACCCCAACCCGAAACGTGTCATAGCAGGATACAAGAAGCTGGAGCTTCTGGTTGCGATCGACCCGGTGCTTTCTGAAACAGCCTCCATCGCCCACTACGTGCTCCCGGCTTCTTTCTACCTCGAAGCGGATGAGGCGGTAGACAACAAGCATTCGGGCAAGCGGGCGCAGGTCACCATACAGCAGAAAGTCGTGGATCCTCTCTTTGATACACGTTCCGGCTTCCAGATCATCGTTGATTTGGCAAAGCACCTGGGCGTAGGCAAGTATTTCAATTTCAGCCTCGATGAGGCGAACGAACTGCGCCTCAAGCCTTTCGGGGCGGACTTGAAGGACCTGAAAGCGAAGGGATTGCTGGAGGTCGGCCTACCCTGGACAGAAGGGTTCGAGAAACTGGAAACGCCTTCGGGAAAAGTAGAGATCGCGTCATCGACGCTTGAAAACCTCGGTTACCCGGCCATCCCGCGCTGGGAAGCCCCGCTTGTGTCCCCGGACGAGAAAGACGCGCATTCGTTCCGTCTGCTGCACGGCAAACAGGCAATACATACGCATGCAATGACTGCCAATCAGCCCTACCTTATGCAAGTCAGTCACCGCTACGACCTGATCCGCCTCTGGATGAATCGAGCGCGGGCCGAGAGGCTGGGAATCAAGAACGGCGATCTCGTTGAACTTAAATCGTTTATCGGGGAGGGCAGAATACGCGTGAAAGTAACCGAGGGCCTGCACCCTTCCTGCGTGTGGCTCCCCAGCGGTTATGGGATTTTCTCAAAACGCCTGACAACGGCGTATGATCACGGCCTTTCCTATAACGACTTCCTTCCCACGTTGTTTGATCCCTCTGTTGGACATGCCATGGCATCCGAGGTGATCGTGAGCGTCAGGAAGGTCTAAGAGGCTCTATGGCAAGATACGGCATGGTTATCGATGAGACAAAGTGCGTGGGCTGTCACGCATGTCGCGTTGCCTGCCAGAATCAAAACAATCTCCACGAGAACGACGCCTTCAACTTTCTCGTGGAAAAAGAATCAGGTACCTTTCCCAATTTCAGCCGCGGGTTCCTTCCCGCGCAGTGCCAGCACTGCGACAAACCGCCCTGTGTTTCAGTCTGTCCGACGGGCGCCTCCCGGAAGAGGAGTGATGGCGTTGTTATCGTCAAAGAAAAGGATTGCATCGGCTGTAAGTACTGTATTGCGGCCTGCCCTTATAACGCGCGAATCATTACAAAAAATGGCTCGGTAGACAAGTGCCGCTTCTGTATCGAGCTGGTGGAGTCGGGCGGCACGCCTGCCTGTGTGACCACATGTATGACCGGCGTGCGAATCTTTGGTGACCTGGATGACCCCGCAAGCGACATTGCGCAATTCATCGCTAAAAATCGCCGCAACCTGAGAGTATTGAAAGGCGAGTTACGCACGGGGCCAGCAGTATTTTACAGGAAGGCTTGAGAGTGATGACCGGGAAACAGAAGGAACAATTTTGTCTTTTAGCGGCTGCTCTGCTCTCGCCTCCTGACGGTGCGCTGGTGAGCGACCTGAAACAGGGGGAGCTTCGTGCTCAGCTCGATGCTTTGGTCCGGGCATTACATGCCGACAGGCAGATCCTTACACCTTTCCTTAAGGGCACGGATGAGCCGGAGTTTCTCTTGCGCCTGAAAAGAGAGTACCTGCGCCTTTTCGACCAGCACGAAGGGGAGAGGATTTCTCTGGTGGAATCGACCTACAAACCATGGACAGCAGACCAAACGTGTGCAATGGCTTTTGCGACATCCAGGGGTCTTCTCATGGGCGATCCTGCACTCCATATGTTCAAGCTCTACGAGGACGCGGCCATTGCAATTCCGGATGAGTTCCGGAGCCAGCCCGACCACCTCGTGCTGGAGCTTGAATTCCTCGGGCTTCTGTACAGGAGCGGATCACAAGGCCAGCTCTTACAGTTCATCCAGGACCACCTCGATTGGATCCCCGACCTTAAAACCGAACTGGAGAAAGCCGGTCCGCACGATTTTTATCGCAACAGCATTCAACTCATCCACCTTTTCATGCAGCATGAACAAAAAGTCAGGAACGGTGAAGCGCATGGATAGAAGAAACTTCTTTCTGTTTGCTGTTGGTGCAATCGCAACAGGCTGCCTTTCCATGATCGGCGGCTGTGGCAGAAGAGAGGATGCGCCAAGACTCGGTAATGAGGAGCGGTTATGGAGAATGGCGGCTGGTTCCGAAAAGCTCAACGAACCGGTCGATCTTGCGTATGCAAAGAATACGCCTGCGCTCTTCCGCGACGCATCCTTCGGTAAAGCAGACCCCAACTTCAAACCGAAAACAGGCGGCGGGTGAAGTTAGAGACAGGATCCGCCGGAGGCGGATCGGGCTGACGCGGTACGCCAGGCTAAGCCAAGCTGGCAAGGAGCACACCATGGAAGCAAACACATTTCTATTCTGGAACTGGACTGTGGTCGTATATCTTTTTCTTGCAGGCGTGAGCGCCGGCGCGTTCACTGTCTCTGCACTGGCATATCTGATCGACCGGGACAAGTACCTGGATATCATCCGTACAGGCGCCTATATTGCGCCATTCCCATTGATCGTTGGCCTCATCTGCCTCATCTGGGATCTCGAGAGGCCTTGGCTCTTCTGGAAACTGGTGGTGACGCTGCGGACCACGTCCGTCATGTCCTACGGTGCATGGCTCTTGCTCATATTCTCCGGACTCAGCTTTGTCTACTTCTATCTGTGGCTGCCGGAGCGCTTCGACATCCTGCAATTGACTCGTCTGCTGCCCGCGCGCCTGCGTGCACTGGGCCTCGTACGGTTGCTTGCGCCACATAGAGCACTCGGACGGCAAAGCCTCAACCGCTTCAGGGGCTGGATTGGAGTATTGGGCATACCTGTCGCTCTGCTGGTCGGCATATACACCGGCGTTCTCTTGAGCGTTGTTTCTGCAAGACCCTTCTGGAATAACCCCATGCTGCCCATGCTCTTTCTCATTTCAGCGTTGAAGACTGGCAGTGCTTCCATCTCTTTGGCCAATCTATATGTGAGCAGGTCCGGAGGCCCACGCTCTCAAGGGATCCTGACGAATACCCTCATGATGCTTACAGTCGATATGGTCCTGGTGATTCTTTCGATCATCACTATTGCTCTTTTCATCTTCGGATTCTATACCCCTGCGACGAGCTCGGGAGAAGCAGCGCAGCCTATAATGGGAGGAGCATACACGTTGCTCTTCTGGGGCTTGGTGATTGTGGCAGGTACTCTCTTTCCTCTTGCCATCGGGCTTTACGAAACGGCTCCTCATTTTTCCAAGACCACACGGCACCACGCACACAAAGGCTGGTTGACCGGAGCGGCAACCCTCGCTGTGCTTGCGGGCGGCTTTTTCCTCAGGTGGGTTGTTGTGTACGCCGGGCAGGCGACAGCAATGATCAGTTCATAAGAGCATTCAAGCGTCTGACTTTTCGCCGCTCCAGTTTAAAACATTACGCACATCTTCTCCTCGCCACAGTTCTGCAACCCCCTCAACTCCTTCGTGCGGGTGGGTACCAGTGAACCTTTCTCCTGCACGGGACACCCCTTGGACGCTTGCGCTTGGAGCCTTTGATGCTTAGTATCTAACCAGGGCGGAATTGGGAGGCTGTCAGGCGAACGAGAAGCCTTCGCCACGAAGGGATTTGACAGCGTACCATGCAGGACAACGGAACGCATCGCTCTTGCGACCCTTATCCAAAGTGCTTCTTGAAGTCTCCGGTTCCGCCTTGATTCCCGCATGGACACATAATACAGCACGTGCTGCCTTTATTAAAAGGATATAGGCAGACATCATCCGGACAGAAAGGACAGCAAGCGAAACGCCAAGGTCAAATTCTGACCATTGCCCCATCCAGCACTCTCCGCACAGTCTCCGCCAGTTCCCGCTTCAGGACAGGCTTCATCGCAAAGGCAGAGATACCTACTTCATGCGCTGTCTCGGGTGATACGGTTTCGCTGTGCCCTGTACAGAGAATGACAGGCAGTTCCTTTCGCACCTTGAGCATCTTCTGGGCGAGACTCATGCCACTCATATCAGGCATGGTTTGATCGGTAATGACGAGATCGAATTCCGACGGGTCTTCGCGGAACAGGTCCCAGGCTTCCGAACCGTTACGCGCAGTGGTCACGTGGTACCCGAGGTCACCAAGCACTTGCGACACCATCTCCACGAGTAGTTCCTCATCGTCGACAAAGAGTATCCGCTCTGTGCCCCTGAGTGGCGCGTCAGTCGTTGCTGCCTCTTTCGTGGTCCTTGGTTTCTGCGCTTGAGGTAAGAACACCTCGAAGGTCGATCCCTGTCCTGGTTGGCTTTGCGCCGTGATAGTGCCTCCGTGGCTCTTGACTATACCATAGGCCACCGCAAGGCCCATGCCGGTGCCTTGCCCGGGCTCCTTGGTCGTGAAGAAGGGCTCGAAGATTCTTTCGCGTACCTCGTCTGTCATGCCGGTTCCGGTATCGCTCACCGTTAATTTCACATACGTACCCGGCTTCATATCGGGATCAAGAGAAACATTGCGCTCGGGAAAGGTAGTCGAAGAGAGCCGTGTGGTGAGAAGCCCCCCATTCTCCCGCATAGCGTAGGCCGCGTTGGTAACAAGATTCATGATCACCTGCTGGAGCTGCGTGGGTTCACCAAGGACGCAGTCGTCCTTTGTGTCAACGGCAAGGCGCATCTCGATGATGCTCGGCAGAGACGCCCGGAGTAACGCGTGCGTCTCTCTAATGAGGGAGGTGAGGCTCAATTCTTTCAGTTCCCCCTCGGCGTTGCGGCTGAAGGCGAGTATCTGTTTGACCAGGTCCCTGCCTCTGAGTCCCGCTTTCAACACCCGCTCCATTTTATGTTGTACGTCCGGTCTGTCCGAAACGTCCTCGATAACCATCTCGGTGAACCCGAGCATGGCGGCGAGTATGTTGTTGAAGTCGTGGGCGATGCCTCCTGCGAGGGTACCAAGCGCTTCCATCTTCTGCGCCTGGCGGAGCTGGTCTTCCAAGCGCAGCTGTCCGGTAATGTCCCTGCAAACGCCGACCTGGTTAATAACCTTCCCTGTATCGTCCTTGATCGGCCCGACGGACGTTTCCGTTTCGATAAGCCCGCCGTCTTTTCTTCTTCTCGTGATGCGTCCCGTCCATACATTCCCGGCATTGATTGTCGCCCAGATCAGCGTTGAGCTCTGGCCAGAGTCGTCGGCACGCGTCTTCCAGATGCGCTGCCCGATCAGCTCTTCTTCACGGTAGCCGAGCATCCTGCAGAAGGCCTTGTTCGCGTACACAATGGTGCCGTCAGGGGCATTCACAAAAACCCCTTCGACGGCCTGCTCGATTGCCGTCGTAAGGAGGCGCAGTTCCTTCTCGACCTTCCTGCGCTCCTCTACTTCAACCTGGAGAACTTCATAAGCGTTGTTGAGCTCAGCAGTCCGTTCCCTGACCCGGCCCTCCAGTTCGTCACGGGCTTTCTTGAGCGCCTCCTTGGCAAGACTCTGTTCCGTGAGATCACACACGAGACCACGGTTCTGGAACCGCAGCCTCACCGAGGCGATCCTGACCGTGTGAACCCGCTGAGCGACAACGAACATCATGATCCCAAAGAGAAGGGTCATACCGCCCATGGCCAGACGAAGCTCGTCCCCGAGCAGCGCAAAATGAACGATGATCGGAGTCAGGGCGGGTACGCTGTAGGCGAGAAAAGCAGTCATTATGCTGGAGAATGCCGCGGCGGCACCAGCCACCATGCCCCCGACCACAAAGGCGAGAAAAGTTTCATGCGCAAGGGATTCGACCGGAAAGAGGAAGATAGCCGCGGAACCCCATGCGACACCCGATAATGCCAGCCCGATGGCAAACCTCTTACCCCAGCGGGCGGCCTGTGCTGCTTCCGGTGGCTCTCGCCAATATGCACGAATATCGCGATACCGCAAAAGGCTTATCACCGCCAGCAACGCGATCCACACTATCAGATTAGAATGCGGTGTGACACTTCTTTGGATGACAACAATAAGGAGAGCATTAATTGCTGACGCGAGCAGACCCGGCATTGAATTGCTATAAAGTTGCCTGACCTGCTCTGCGTAAACTTCTCTATCCTCATCGGCTGCGACGTCTCCAGAATGTCGCTGAGATTGCGGGTATACGGAAGTATCCGTATCACGCGACTCGCGGATTGTATGCTCGGTAGGCCCGTAAAGACGCTGTGATTTGCTCATGCCTTCTGCGGAGGACCAATCAGGCAGCACTTTCCAGGATACTCAACGCCTCCGCTACTGCAACAACAGTACAATGTTCCCCGGTCTCCTGTCAAATACCTTATGCTCCCCGGGAATCTAACCCTGCCTGGTCCGTTTCTTCTCGTACATCAAGGCGTCTGCCTGGGCAATGAGTGCATCGAGAGAAGACGGGTTTCCCGGGTCATAGCGCGCGACTCCCGCGCTCAGCGACAGAGGATACCTTCTCCTGCTGCGCCTACCGCACGCATCAAGAGCGTTCTCGAGGCGACCAATGAGCGCGCTTCCCTTTCCATCGGCAGTATCTACTGCGAGGACAGCAAACTCGTCCCCTCCCAAGCGTCCGATAATGTCTGATTTTCTGAACGTTTCCTTCAGCACCCCCGCAATTTCAATCAGCGCCTGGTCACCCTCCTGATGACCCCATGCGTCATTGATCTCTTTCAGGTTATCCAAGTCGGCAAAGAAAAGAAGGAGCTCCTGCCTTGCCCTCTCGGCTATTCTAAGCTGTTGCTCGGAAAGCACAAAGAAACCCCGTCGGTTGTACAGGCCGGTGAGGTCATCCAGCAACGACATCCTCTGGAGCTTCTCTTCGAGTCGTTTCCGTTCGGTCACGTCGCGAACATTGCACTGGACAAGTTTTCTCTCTTCCACATCGTGGAGATTGCTCACACACTGTACCGTTATTTCCTGTCCCTGCTTGGTAACAAGCGTCACGTCCTGGTGACGGAGCGTTCCTTGTTGCTGAAGCTCTCTGAAAGCCGTTTCGCCTTCGTCGCTGCTTCCGAAGAGACCGGTCTTCCAGCAGTTCTTACCCAGGAGTTCCTCGCGCGTGTAGCCCAGCATGGAGAGCAGGGACGGGTTCACGTCCTCTACTACTCCCGTGTCGCTATTCAGGATCAGGATACCGTCCTGGGTTGTCTCAAAAAGTCTCCGGTAACGAAGCTCCGACGCATGCAGCGCATCCTCTGCCCGCTTGATACGGAGCATAGCCTGCACACGTGCCAGGAGTTCTTTGTTGGAAACAGGCTTCACGAGGTAGCCGTCTGCCCCGACGTTGAGCCCGTCCGCCTGATACTCGGATGAGGTCTGGACTCCGGATAGCAGAATGACGAACGTACTCCTCAGACGTTCGTCCGATTTGATGTGCCTGCACAGCTCGATTCCTGTCATATCTGGGAGCATCACATCCAAAAGGACCAAGTCAGGGTGATCCCTTAGCAGGATTTCGAGACATTCTTTGCCCGTTGAGGCCTGCCCGACTTCGTAACCCGCTTTTCTCAAGAGTTGAGTCGTAAGCAGGAGCAGGTCGGGATCATCATCCACGACAAGTATTTTCATTTCGCCCATTCTTGTATAGTGTGTAACCCCGCAAGTAATTTATGCATTTAACCCGGGGATTGCCACTTTTCTCCGCGCCTGTGCTTGCGGCCATTCCGTAGCTTTATCGGCCGTCCCACTCGTTTAAATGACCCCTTCCGCCGCCAGAGGCTGTGCCTTTTTGCTCCTTTCCTTATTCGCACAACGCCTTGCATTGTCAGCATCCCGGGCGTAGAATGTGGCCAGCATCTCAATAGCAGCAAAAGGAGTAACCATGAAAGTGAGATTAGCTACAGTCGCAGTCGCTCTGCTTTTCTTTGCGTCCAGCGTGTACGCTGCAGACGAGATGATCCCGAAAACACCCAAGGAGAAAATCAGCTACATCATCGGCGTTCAGCTCGGTAACGATATGAAAAGGGAGTCTATCGAGCTTGATCCTGCGTTTGTCGCCAAGGGCCTGCAGGATCTGCTTCTCGGCAATGAGCTTTTAATAGGGGATAAGGAAGCAAAGGACTTCGTCGCGGCGTATCAGAAGGAGAAGGCCGCGAGACTTGCTGAAGAGAGAAAGAAACTTGGTGAAAAGAATAGAGAGGAGGGGGTTGCCTTCCTGGCTAAGAACAAGGAGAAGGAAGGCGTCAAAACCCTGCCCAGCGGCCTCCAGTACAAAGTGCTCAAGGAGGGTGCAGGCAGGGCACCGAAGGCTACTGATACAGTGGTTACCCAGTTCAAGGGAACATTCATCAATGGTGCAGAGTTCGACAGCTCCTACCGAAGGAACGAGCCGATGACGCTCCGGGTCAACGCGATTATACCTGGCTGGACTGAGGCCTTGCAGTTGATGAAAGAAGGCTCAAAGTGGCAGCTCTTTGTCCCGCCAGAACTCGCGTATGGTGAGCAGGGGGCCGGTCCCGTTGGCCCGAACGCGACGCTCATATTCGAGGTCGAGCTTGTAGCAGTGAAGTGACCGCCGGGCGCGGCGGGTGCATAGTGCGATCTTTAGCGTGGAAGGCGCTAGGACCTGAAGAACGTGTCGGCAAATCTGATAAGCTGTACGCGTTTCTTGATACCCAATTTCCGGTAGATGTTCAGAAGATGTGCCTTTATGGTGGAAGGGCTCACCTCAAGACTTTGAGCCATTTCCTCCGTAGTTAAACCATCCACTGCCAGTAGAACCACTTCCCTCTCTCTCTGGCTGAGCGTTGTTTCAACGTTTTCACTGAGCATATACCCCTCCAGAAATACTCGTTTCAGGCGTGGCCACACCCTATTCCTTAACGCGTGCAGCAGTCGTTCCTCTGACGTCAGATCGCATGAGGACGCAAACTCTCCTCGACCTTGATGCGCCTCTCCCCTCTGCTATCGCACCGAAAATCACAGCAAGGCTCGGGCCATTGCTCCCACTCCACTATCTGACCGAAATCAGAGGATTTTTTTTCACATCGCGATTTTGTGATGAACGTACATGAAGGGTATTTCCTACATCACGGAAGGGGCGACCGTAACCACACACGTCGAAAGTATCTGTAATCACATACGTACCGGTCTGGAGGTTTCCGTCCTGCTCCGCTCCCAGCGTTTGCAGGTTTTTGTGGACAGTCGCTACGGCTCAAGTTCTATGCATGCCTATACTCAGGTACTTTTTTGCCAGACCCGCATAGAGCTCCACGCTGTAGTTCTGGCGATCCATATCGTCTTTGGTGCTATCCCGCACCTTCTTTGAGGGATTGCCCGCCACGACAACAGAGGCAGCTACCTGTTGTTCCTGCTTTACCACGGCGCCTTCGGCCACGATGGATCGGCTGCCTACCTCTGACCTGATGCTCAGGATAGCACCCATGCCGATTGTGACTGAATCACCAATTGACCGCGCGTGGACAATTGCCCCATGGCCCACAACGACCCTGTTGCCTATGGCACATCTCTCACCGGGTGGTGCGTGAACAACCACGCCCTCCTCTATCACAGATTCATCGCCGACGAGGATGGTGCCGTAGTCGCCGCGGAGAATTGCCCCGTGGCCAACGTAACAGCTGTTGCCTATCCGCACGTCCCCGATAACTTGCGCGGTCTCGCTCACGTACGTGTCGTCACCGGTGCTCGGAACTCTTCCATCAAAACTGAAAAGCATAGATGCCTCCTGAATTCGGGGTGTTCATTGCGTATAGCGTATCGGTGGCGGTCGAATGCCATCACTACTCCGGACGACGAGCGTGCGGTGGTGGTCTCAACGCCGTCCTCCGGTACTTGCGAGTCTTACCCCGGTGCAGTGAGGTTAGGATTAAAAGACAACACGATCTTGACAGAAGCCGCCTTCGCTTTTTCCTCGGTCAGCTTTTCGATCGGCCCGAAGCCCAACGCCTTGGTGGGACAGGTACGCACGCAGGCAGGCTCGAGACCCTGGGTAACCCTGGCAACGCAGAAGTCGCACTTTCGCATGAAGCTGCCTTCAGGAAACTGGGGTGCGCCAAACGGACATGCGGTAGCACACGCATGACAGCCTATGCAGCGGTCTCTATCTACTACCACAATCCCATTTTCGGCTGTTTTTGAAATTGCCTCGTTCGGGCAGACCGTGACGCACGGCGCATCGCTGCAATGCATGCATGCCAGGGAGACATATCTGATACTGACCGCTGGATAGGTGCCCGTCTCTATCCTGCTTACGTGCCTGAAAGTGGAACCGTCACCCGGCATGTCGTTCTGGTCAAAGCAAGCCGACATGCATGCCATGCACCCGCTGCAGCGGGAAAGATCGAAGGAAAATCCGAGCTGTGGCGTTTTCATGCGTTACCTTCCGTGAGTTTTTTCACTTCACACAATAGTGATTTAAATCCCGGAAAACCAGATACTGGATCACGGTAATCAGCCTCTATGAGCTGATTCACGCTCGCTTCGGGATAGTCATGGTACATGTTCACCACACCGGGAGGCACTATCTCTGTGAGGTTAGCCTTCACCCTGATTGCGTTTCGCGATGTCGAGAGACTGACCCAATCCTCTTGAGCGATACCTCTCGTTCGTGCATCCTGTGGATTTATGTCTACCATAGGGTCAGGACGCAGACTTCGCGTCCACTCAAGACGAAAGGTCCGAGAGTGGACGAACATGGGAAGCCGCGAGCCCGTTGTAAGGATAAGGGGAAAATCCTTTGCTGTCTCCGGGGTTGACCGCGGGCTCAGCTTCGGCTCTTTGTAAACCGGCAGAGCATCGTATCCTGTCTCCCTCAGGATAGTTGAAGCAAACTCCATCTTTCCCGAGGGAGTGGCAAAGCCATTCTTCTTATATTTTTGAAAGGGAGGCGCCTTCGCGCTCTTGACAGTATATCCAGCAGGATATTTCTTCAACTCTTTAAGTGTCAGCCTGGTAGGCTCAAGCATCCAATCGATACAGGCTTCGTACCCCTTCTGCATAAGATCGTCATGCGGCACCATACGATTCGCCAGATCAAAGATGATCTCAGCGTCGGAGCGGGACTCCCACAAAGGCCGGATCACAGGCTGCGTCCATATGACATGCTGCTCAGGATAGAACTTCAGTTCACTCCTTTCAAAAGAAGTGCATGCCGGAAGTACCAGGTCGGAGAGCCTTGTGGTATCAGTCATGAATATATCCGTCGTCACCAGGAAGTCGAGTTTCTTGAGGCTCGCGGCCATGAAATCCTGACCCGGCCACATTCGGTAATTCAGACCGAAGCCGAGCATTCCCCGTACAGGGTACGGTTTACCACTCTCGATCTGAAACGGGAGATACATGGCTTGTGCTTCGGGAACAACCCTGCACCAGGCGGGATGCACATCCTGTCCTATGCGCGGCGCCATCTCATTCCAGGAGCGAGGTTCCTCAAACTCAGGCTCACGTGTGACAAGCCCCGGACTCTGCTGGTAAAGGTAAGCAGGAGGCACAACCGGATTACCTCCGGCAACGTCGTAATTACCCGTAAGGCCGACAAGCATCACTATGGCGCGATGGTTCTGCAGTCCGTTCGTATGATGTGTCGTAGGGCTCGCGCTATTCATCATGGCAGCCGGTTTTGTGGTAGCGTAAAGTCGTGCGGCCTGAACTATTTTTTCAGCACTGACACCGGTAATCTCCTCTGCCACACCAGGGGAAAAACCGGCGACATATGCCCGGTATTCCTCGAATCCAAGCGTGTAGTTTTGCACGAACTCGTTATCATACAGGCCTTCTGTGATGATCACATTGGCCATGCTGAGCGCCAGCGCACCGGATGTGCCCGGCCTTATGCGCAGGTGTATGTCTGCGTGAGCCGTCATTGGCGTGATCAGAGGCCCCACGTCTATGATCTTGAGCCCCCTCTCTCGAGCTTTGATAATGTTCCTCGCGAGAGTAGTGTTCGTATAAAAGGGGTTGGTGCTCCACACAAGAAGGCAGTTTGCGCGCTTGAAATCAGCCGGCCCCATGGCTCCATACGTGAGTGCACACGCCATGAAGCTGGCCCTGAAACAGGTGCTTGACTCCGTGCAGTAGTTTGGTGAGCCGAAGCTATGCGCCAGGCGCTTCAGAAAAGGCCTCATCCACTTGGGAAAGCCTGCATAAAAGACAACCGCTTCAGGGCCGGATTCTTCCTTTATCTTAAGGAATCGGCTCGCCGCGAAATCGAGCGCTTCCTTCCATGAGATAGGAACAAAATGGCCTGATTCCCGGTCGCCTTTCCTGATGAGCGGAGTGCGAATTCTGTCCTTGTGGTAGATGTACTGCCTGTTGGCATTGCCCTTGGAGCAGAGCGTCCCTTCGCTGTGGGGATTCTCCTTCGTTCCTTCAACCTTGACCACCATTCCGTTCTTCACGTAGGCGTCAACGCCGCAGTGGGAGAGGGGATTGCAGATAGAACAGATGGTTTTACGGACTTCAATGCCCGTCTCCACACCCGGTACCTTGCCCTGCTCGAAGTCCTGATATCTGTATTCAGATTCACGATGCATAGGAGCGTCTCCTCACTATTCTCCCTTTACTGCGGTTCAGTTCATGCATATTAACACGCGGGCCAGGTCAAGAACAAGCTCAGCTCATTGATGAAGCCACTCTCTTTTCTACCCGCGTTGTAATTCGTGGTACTATTCTTTCATGCTTATCATCGCGCTGCTGGTACTGGGGCTTGGCGGTATTGTTGCCCAGACATTGCTTTTACGGGAAATGCTCATTCTTTTTTCGGGCAATGAATTGTCTCTGTGCGTTGTGATCAGTTCGTGGGTTGTTGCCGAGGCGCTGGGAGCGTTCATAGCCGGTATCTGGTCACAAAAAAGAGTTGTCGATGTAAAACTGTACACGTGGGCAACGCTCCTCTTCTCAGCTGCCTTTCCGCTAAGCATTTATGCCACCCGCCTCTTCAAGGTAATCACAGGCATTCCTCCGGAGATAGCCCTCGGTCTTGCGTCTGTCCTTTGGGGCTCCTTCGTCCTTCTCCTGCCCACCGGCTTCCTGCATGGTTTTTTGTTCTCGCTGGCGTGCGCATTGTACGCCGCTGCTAACCCCACAACGCCTTCTCCCGCAGGGAGGGTGTACTTTTACGAAACTGTCGGCACTATTCTCGGCGGATTTGTGGTGAGCTACGTGTGCATTCCCCATGTGCACGCTTTCCATACGGCTTTTGGGATCTGTTTGCTGAATGGCATCTGCTCTCTTTTCCTGCTCTCACGTGCTCGCATCAGGAAATCTACTCTCACGTATGCGCTGACAGCAGGGCTCCTGGTAGCTCTGCCGGCCTTTGTGCTGCTGACACGGTCAGATAGTCTGCACGAACTCACAGTGAAAAAGAGCTTCGCGGGCCGTGACCTCGTTTACTACGAGAATTCCTTTTACCAGAACATCGCTGTAGCCAGGACACAGGGGCAGTACACTTTTTTCAGCAACGGGCTACCATTGGTCACGACACCCGTTCCCGACCTTGTATCCGTCGAGGAGTTCGTCCATTTTTCGTTGGCTGCGCATCCTTCCCCCGAGAGAATTCTTTTCCTTGGAGGAGGGGCCGGCGGGGCCGTTCATGAAGCGCTCAAGTATCCATCGGTCAGGAGGATAGACTACGTAGAATTGGATCCGGCGATGCTGCAGGCCATCAGGAGTTTCTCTACGCCGTTGACTGAAGAGGAGCTGACCGATACGCGCGTGCATCTGCATTACGCCGATGGGAGACGATTCATCCGGGAAACAGATTCCACGTACGATGTCATTTTACTCGCTACGGCTTCTCCATCAAACCTTCGAGAGAACCGCTTCTTCACTGAGGAATTCTTTGCACTTGTCAGGAACAGGCTTGACCAATCTGGTATTCTTGCGTTCAGGCTGCCCGGGTCCCTGGCCTATTACAACTCTGAACTTAAAAGCCTCAACACATCGGCCCTGCATTCGTTGCGATCACCGTTCCCGTACCAGTACGTGATCCCGGGGGATACCAACATAGTGCTGGCCTCTCGATCGGCCCAGGTATCAGACATAACAGCGAGCCTGCTCTACACAAGGCTCATGTCATCTCACGTTTCCACCAATCTCATTACAAAGACACATCTGGAGGACCGTCTCCAGCAACGAAGACGTGACTGGTTTCATGCTGCGCTGGGTAATGCCCAAGCCCTCGCCAACCATGATTTCCTGCCCGCAGGCGTCTTCTATGCGTTGGCTTACGAGAACGTCATGTTGACCCCCTTCCTGAAACCTTTATTCGACTGGGGACAGAAGGTCACCTTTCATCTGGCCGCAGCCGTTATCTTGCTTCTCTTCGGTGCGGCTCTGCTTATAGGCAGGCGATGGCCAGGCGTCTCGCTGCCATTGGTCATCGGCAGCACAGGGCTTGCAGGCATGACCCTCGAGTTGCTTCTCATCTTCGGTTTTCAGGTGGTGTACGGCTACGTATTCTATGAGATAGCCCTGCTGCTCACCGCTTTCATGGCCGGCATAGCAGCCGGCAGCCTCCTCGCTGCGGCGTCCTTGCGCCGGGTTCAAGAGGAGTTCATCCTGCTGCTCACCGAAGCCGGACTTGCTCTCTACGTCGTCCTTGTGATCGCCATCTTTCATCTCCTCTCTTTCTCTCTCACGGCACGGCCTATAGCCCTGCACCTCCTTTTTCTCGTGCTGCTGTTCGCTTCGGGCATCTTCATCGGTCTTGAATTCCCCCTGGCTTCGAGTATCTACCGGTCTGCCCGCCCCCTCCAGCGAAGGGTGGGTGCTCTTTATGCTGCTGATCTCGTCGGCGGCTGCGCAGGGGGGCTTTTCGTGGGTCTTCTGTTCTTCCCTCTACTGGGACTTTTCAGCACTCTCTTTCTCATGGTGTTGCTCAAAGCTTGCACCTTCATCTTCTTGTTCCTCCACCGCAAACGAGCTATACTTATATGAGTAAGGCATGATCAGTCGGCGCCTTTTTCTGAAGACCATCTGCCTCGCGTCTCTTGCCCTCAGGTTAGAGGCGAAGGAACTGTCTAAGCCGGCAAGCTACACCAAGGAAGCCAGATACTACCGGAAACTGAGCGATCCGAAAAATAGTGTTAGTTGTGCGCTCTGCCCGAGGGGATGCACAATCCCTGACGGCGAGACGGGTTTCTGCCGCGCCAGAAAAAACAACAAGGGTACACTTTACTCGCTTGGGTACGGGCTGCCCTGCGCGGTGCATGTCGACCCTATCGAGAAAAAACCTTTTTATCACGTGCGGCCCACCAGCGCTTCCTTCTCCATCGCAAGTGCCGGCTGCAATCTGCGCTGCAAATTCTGCCAGAACTGGCAGATATCTCAGGTGTCGCCGTCGGATACCTTAAACGAGCAGCTTCCCCCAGAGGCAGTGATAGAGGCTGCGCTGGCATCCCGCTGCGAGAGTATCGCCCACACGTATACGGAGCCGACAAATTTCTACGAGTATATGCTGGACGTGGCAATGCTCGCCAAGAAAAGGGGCGTCCTCAGCGTCTACCACTCGAATGGTTACATCAACCAGGAACCACTGAAAGAGCTCTGCAAGTATATCGATGCAGCGGACATTGACCTCAAGGGGTTCAGCCAGGCATTCTACAGCAAGTTCTGCGAAGGCGAGCTGAAGCCGGTGCTCGAAACACTCAAGACCTTGAAGGAAAAGGGAGTCTGGCTGGAGATAACAAACCTGGTCATCACAGGACAGAACGATGATCCTGCCATGATTGCAGAGATGTGTTCATGGATAAAGACAAACCTCGGGCCTGATGTGCCGGTTCACTTTTCCCGCTTCTTTCCCATGTACAAGATGACAAATGTTGCGCCCACCCCTGTGCCGATTATCGAACGGGCGAGAGATATTGCCTTGAAGGCCGGATTACATTATGCTTATACGGGAAATGTGCCGGGGAATGCTGGTGAAAACACCTATTGCCCCGGCTGTCAGCGACCGATAATCAGAAGGGCGGGCTACAGCGTAGTAGCGAACGAGGTAAAGAAGGGTAAATGCAAATTCTGCGGGACAGTGATAAAGGGTTTATGGTCCACATAAGATTTCTTTGTGCGTTCATCCTCGTCTTTGTTTGCGTTCACCATGCCTGGTCACAGGCCAAACCGCCGTCTCTCCAGAAAGCCGTCGTGGCCGGCGCCTTCTACCCGTCAGACAAGAAACAACTTGAGCAGAGAATTGACGTTCTCCTGAAGGAGGCGGAAGGCAAGGTCCAGAAGAATTCGCAAGCACCCCTGGGCCTCGTGGTCCCTCATGCAGGTTACGACTACTCCGGCAGGGTAGCTGCAGTAGCCTACCGGCAGATAGCAGGTAAACCCTACAAGACAGTCTTTATCCTGGGCCCGAGCCACTATGCCCCCTATCAGGGCGTCTCTATCTATCCTTACGGCGCATGGGAAACGCCGCTGGGCAGGGTTCCAATCGACGAACAATCGGCAGCCTCCCTCATGGAGCAGTGCAGCTTTGTGCGATACCTGGCTCCTGCATTCGAGAGAGAGCATTCTGTCGAGGTGCAATTGCCCTTCCTTCAGAAAGTGCTCGAGAATTTCAAGATCGTGCCTCTGGTAATCGGAAAGATGAGCGGGCCCGAATTGCGCTCGCTCGCCGACTATCTCGCCACCCGCATAGAGCAGAACCCAGGCAGGGTACTCGTCATTGCATCCTCCGACCTCTCGCACTACCATCCCTACCATGAAGCCAATGCGATGGACAGGACAACCCTCAAACTGATCGAAGCTGTTGATTTGAGAACACTCAGGAAGAGTATGGAGTCGGGCACGAGCGAGCTCTGCGGCTCTCAGGCGGTCACCACACTCATGCGTGTTGCGGAAAATACGGGCGCACGAGCAAGGCTTCTTGAATACGCCAATTCGGGCGACGTCAGCGGAGACAGGGTGCGCGTGGTAGGTTACGGAGTTGTAGGCTTTTATCCTGCCGAACCAAACATTGCCCTGAGCGAAAAGGAGCAAAAGATACTGCTTCAGATTGCCCGGCGCACGCTCGAAGGACAGGCCATGGGTAATGGAATTCCCCGAATCGATGTGGTAGCTGAAAAGCTCATGGAGAAGCGGGGTGTGTTCGTCACGCTACAGAAGAAAGCTATGCTGCGGGGATGCATCGGCTACGTCAAGCCAGTGCAGCCTCTGGCCATGGCTGTATCTGAGATGACCATAGCCGCAAGCAGCCACGATCCTCGCTTTCCTGCGGTCGATTCCGCAGAGCTCAAAGATATCCGTATCGAGATATCGGTCCTCAGCTCTATGAAGAGGGTTCGAGATACGGCTGAAATCAAGGTAGGGCAGCACGGCCTCTATATAACCAAAGGCGACAACGCAGGCCTTCTGCTGCCTCAAGTTGCGAGCTCCACTGGTTGGAATCGCGAGGAATTCCTTAATCAGACATGCATCAAAGCGGGCTTGCCGCCAGCTGCGTGGAAAGAAAAAGATGCACAGACCTACGTCTTCTCAGCCCAGATCTTTTCAGAATAGCTCTATAGCATATTCTTGACTCTCAGCTCGAGCTCGCGCATCACTGATTTTGAAAGCCTGGGCGAGCCATCTTCTCTCACCTTGTGAGGCTTGACTTTCCTCACCGCCTCGACCACTGCGTCAGTCACGGTCAGGCTTCTCGTCATAAAGTAGCTGAAAGCCCAGCTCGTGATTTCGTATTTTTCTTCTTCGCTGAGGCCGAAGAACCTGAACACGTGTGCCGCTCCGCAAATGAAGTGCCCTGATATGGTGGTTTCTGCGATCGAGCCGGTCATCAACAGGCTCAAGGCAATTCTACTGAACAATGCCTGTCCGGTGATACGGCTGAAAACCGGGAAAGCGCGCTCAAACAGTTACAGAAATCAGATGCCGGCTATCCTCCCGCATTATTAGCGGAGTTACGCTTGAGTCTCATCCGTCGACGATTTTTCAATCTCCAGGTTCTCAGTCTCTGCAGTCGGACTGCCCGGCTCGTTTTGGGGTTTGATGCCAAATCGCCGCTGCCTCTTTTCCTCCTGCTTCTGAAGCCGAACCAATTCTTTCCTCCGCTTCTCACCCTTAAATTGCCCGCGATGTTTTGCCAAGTCAACCTCCTCGATTCATGCGTTAGCAACCGTGATTCAGCGACTCTCCAGGTCAGGCGCGACGCCGAACTCCGCCTTTCGCGGTTTATTCTGCCATTAATTTCTTTTGAGCGTCTTTCAAAAGCTCAACAACTGCATTCAAGTTTTCAGGTTGCAGCGAGATGCCTTCGGGCGTGGGTGAGAGTTCACCGTCATTGATGATTTGATAAACCCTGAGGTCCACAACCTTTGCCCCTTTTTGATCTTCCACGGTAACCATTATTCTATGCTTAGAGTTCTTTGCTATTTTTCCGACCAACACGTGAAACCTCCTTTAGCTTTTGTCTTGTATCAGAGATGAGCATACTTCTCCCCTTTTTTACTCAGCGTCAATCTTGCACGAATCTTCCGGTACTTGGTGCAGGTAAAGCAAGCTAGTTACTGTTCTCGTAGAACTGCCACCGGGGAAGGAACACTAAGTAGCTTAAACCGCCTTTATCTTATCACAATCCGGCTGTGTTGCCAAGGCGAGAAGCCTGCTACAGTCCACAATCCTAAATTATTGCGCAATGGGCACCATGGTCGACGGAACCCGCGCGCCGTTCCATCGAATCGGCGAATAGCCCTTCCCTCCCTCCGCAATCTCACCATGGATGGAGTCATCGGAAATTCGACCACTGAAGGAAAGTACGTCTTGTGCCTCCTGCCTCTTTCGTTCTACTGAAAAAATAAGTTCATTACCTCTGAGAGAAGAGTTGAAGATAGGAAATGTCTGCTTCCCAACCCTGATCGAACCTTTAATCTTCTGGAATTTTTGGGTCAGTTCCAGGGACCAGGTTTCCTTGTCGGGTCCCGTCCACTGCCATCTGCCGGATGCGTTGGCCGGGACTACGAAGAAATGAAGCGTATGTCCTTCGACCTCACGCGTGGCATCATCCGCCCACTCGCCCATGGTGTGACTGTGGGAGACGATGCGCGTACCCGGTTTCAATTCTTTGAGAAGTTTCGGTCTCAGCTTCAGGTTGACCTCGGGCCACAGGTAGAGCATCATGACCGTAGCATCACTGATTTTTGTCTGGAAAAGGTTCTGCTCGTAAAAACTGACCAGGTGTGAGACGCCGGCCCGTTCTGCGTTCTCTCTGCTTTCCCTGATACGCTCCGGATCCACGTCTACTCCGATCCCTTTCGTTCCACGCTCTTTGGCCGCCATTATCACGATCCGGCCGTCCCCGCAACCGAGGTCGTAGAGAAGGTCTTTCGAGGTCACGTTTGCTATAGTTAACATCTCAGACGCGATCCCATAACTCGTCGGCTCATAAGGGACGTCGAGTTCCACTTTTTGGTTCGCACCTGCAGCAGGTTGTCCGTGCAACATGGCTCCTGTCACCAAGAGTGCAAAACTAACCATCGCGATAAAGACCATATTCTTTCTTGCCATTTATTGTTCTCCCTTGGATCATGGTTGTTCCAGGCAACGTCGCCAGAAACTCCTGAGAAACACGAACAGTTTAACATCCTATGCCTCTTCTGCCAAATCAATTCCCGGACGAGGGTCGGCCGGGAGAGTGGCGTCCGCTTTCGAGAATAAAACATGGCCGACCTTGACGAGTGCACTATGCGAGATTAATTTTAGTAAATAGGTATTAATGCTTTGGTGTATACGGACATGCCAGTGAGGAACAGCAACACTGCGGGGTGTGGAGTTTAGGTGACTTGATCTTTAACTTTACTCGGAGTCGGTAATATACGGCTCTACCACACAGGGGGGTAGCATGCACGTTGTATTGATTGGTGCCGAACTGGAGGAGAATCTTGGGCTCCGCTACATGGTGTCGGCCCTAGCGCAAAAGGGCCATACCGCAACTATCGTTCCTTTCAACGAAGAAGCCGAGATCCCCAATGTGGTCAGTCAGGTGGCCAGGCTGGCACCTGATATTGCGGGGCTCTCAATGGTCTTCACGGGACGGGCCAAAGAATTCTGTCGTCTTGCGGATGCGCTCCGTGCGGGCGGATTCAAGGGTCACATCACTGCCGGAGGTCACTTCGCCGCGCTCAACTGTACGCAGCTTCTGACTGACTTCCCCGCATTTGATTCGGTCGCACTCGGCGAAGGAGAATATCTGATCTGTGAACTGGCGCAGCACCTGGATGATCCTTCCAAGGTGGCCGGCTTCTGCTACAGGCCTCCGAACGGTTCGCCCCGCGTGAACCCGTCGCCTGGAAATCCTGCCAACCTCGATCTGCTCCCTTTCCCGTATCGCAGCGCCTTTCACTCGTATTTCGGAAAACCCATCGCAAGTATTCTATCGAGCCGCGGCTGTTGGCGCAGCTGCGCGTTCTGCAGCATCGATGCCTGGTACCGCAGCGGTGGCGGACACAAGTTTCGTGTCCGCAGCATCGAGAACATTGTGGCAGAAATGAAAGAGCTCTATTTCAAGCATGGTGTGCGCATCTACAATTTCCAGGACGATAATTTCTTTCTCCCGAAGCCTGATCAGGCCCTTGCACGTTTTACCGAGTTGCGTGATCAACTCTTTGCAGCCGGCGTGAAAGATATTGCAATCGCTGTCAAGGCGCGGCCCGACAGCATAAACCGGGCAGCCCTTTCCGTTCTGGACGAGCTTGGTGTTTTTCGCGTCTTTCTCGGCGTCGAGAACGCTTCGGAGCGGGCGCTCGCGAATCTCAATCGCAAGTGCACGCGTGAGCAAATCGAGAACGCTCTCACCATCCTCAATGATTTCGATGTCCACATCGCCTACAATCTGCTGATGTTTGAGCCTGATACAACGCTCGACGACATTCTGATCAATCTGCGCTTCATGGAACGCCATATGGATAACCCGTTCAACTTCTGCAGGGCTGAAGCGTACGCGTTTACAGGTCTGGAAAGAAAGCTCCGCGACTATGGCATCCTCGTGGGAGATTACTTCGGCTTCGATTACCGCCTGAGGGATCCGAAAGTCGAGACTTTTCACAGGATAGCGAACTATGCCTTCTTCAACAGGAACTTCAGCGACTTCGGTCTCCACTACTTCAATATGGAAGTCGACTTCTCATTTCAGCTGCTCAGACGCTTCTATCCCGAGATCCTGAGCCAGGAATTGCGCGGTGAAGTTCGCTCCTTCATCAAAGAGACCAACATCGATACCTATCGTTGCCTCTGCCGTATTTATGATATCGTCACCGCCATTCAACCCGGAGACGAGAAAGCGATCAGAGGGGCCATGGCGAGCATGCGACAGCGAGTGGATCAGGGGAGTGCGGAACTTCGTTCGAGAGGCGAGTGGATCCTGCAGCGTCTGCGGCACGCGTACGCGGAACGCGAGACAGGAGAAAAAGAGACTGTCTCCTGGAAGGATGCATCGGCCGTATCGCTTTTCGAAAGCGCGCTTGTGCCGTACGAAGGGGTACAGAGTTGGGTAGATGGGGCGTCCGCCGGCCATCACAGCATTTTCGGGATGCTCAAGCGGCCCATCCCCTATGAGGAATTCCGAAGACAATTGGACAGCAACAGGTAGCAAGGAGAAGGCGCACCGGTAAGGATCCAGGGACGGTCTTTTCCGGGCCCATCTCACTCATAAACAAAAAGGAGGATGCTATGGCGATCAAGAATAGAGACTGGGTTGAACCGGCCCATCCGGTTATCGTTGAACAGTTCGATGACCTCGTCAACATTTACCGCGCTATTCGCGAGGCGTTCCAGGAGCGGATCGACGCGACCTTCGACACCGCCTCGCGCCATATCGGTTTTGTGGTGACGACCACACTTCCGATCACGGTGCAGATAGGCGCGGGAGGCAAGATAACCAAAATGGCGTTCTCAGCCAAGAACCTGGAAGGCACGCTCTTCGAACGCGAATTTGCACCCGTCTTCAAGGAGATAGCAGGCAGGTCCGCAGGTAAAGTGAAAGCCGGCGATTACAATCTGCAGCTTCTCTGGTTTGAAGCATTGAAGCTCAAACTCAAGACTGACTTCATGGAGCCTGCGCACTTTCACTGGATGGAACCTGCGCATTTCCCGGGCGCGGGCATCAGGTCTGACATTCTTCAGCAGCTGACCACGCGCGTTCCTCCGGAAGTGCAGGAGCCTGCGCACTGGTTTGATGCGGGCATTGCTCTCGGGAAAGAAGAAGAGGTGCTGATTTCTGCCATCGATGAAGTCTATCCGGAACTGAAGCTTGCGGATCGAATCGGCGCAAGCCGGATGCAGGCACGTCTTCGCCTGCCGGGCGTCAGAGAGCCGGCCCACTTCAGGCAGCTGCTCGAAGAAATAGCGCAGACGCGTTCGCTCGCAAGCCTCTCTCCCGGCATCCGCGAACCGGCCCACTTCAGGCAGCTTGCCGAGATCCTCCAGAAGGAGGAGTCGATCCAGTTGCTGCAGGAACTTGCAGCGGTGTTGAAGAAGCTTGGCATGTAACGATACGTAACGCGAGTCGCGTGCAGAGGGGCCGGGGTGATTGTCGTCCCGGCTCCCGGAAGCTTTCCCGAGCGCGATGAGGAGGTGAGCGAAATTTGTCCCTCAGTAAAAAAGTGGCATCCGGGGAAAAGGGGAAACAGACTGAAAAAGATGAAATAGTAATTACGCCGGGAGGCCCGAGGCTGAAGTCGAAAGTACATCACGTAGAGCCGGGCCAGCACGTCGATGCTGCAGGGGGAAGGCTGAAGATAGTCGACGACGCAACCGGAAGGATCGTCAAGGATCTCGGTGAAGTGCCAAAAGGAAAATGGGCTGCACGGAGGAAAACTTCTTCCAGCGCCACTACACGACGAGGCAAGAAGAAATAGACGGGAAGGAGCGATCACTCTGTAAAGGGAAATCAGCGGCAAATGTGAAAAGAGTAAAGACAAAGAGAATCGGAAAGCGCACGCGAGAGGCCCGGATTGGGCCAAAGGAGATCCGTATGGAGAAGATAGCGCAGAAAACAGTCCCGGGTAAGAACGAGAAGGATGAACTGGTTCTGACTCCGGGAGGTTGGAGACCGAGATCGAAGGTCCATCACGTGGAACCGGACCACCATGTCAGCGCAGAAGGGGGCAGACTCAAGATCGTTCATTCGGCGACGGGCAGGATAATAAAGGATCTCGGGGAGGTCCCCAGGGCACGTGCGGAAAAAGCGGGCAAACGCGCGCTTCGGGTCAAACCCGCAGAGAGGAGAAGAGGAATCCCGGCTCCTGCGCCTATCACCGATGGATGGATTATCAACACGGAGTGGACGAACACATCGGGAAATCCGATCAGTTACTTCAGCGCGAGCTGGATCGTTCCGCCTGCTCCGGGAACCGACAACGGTCAGCTCGTATATCTCTTCAACGGCATCCAGCAGAACAGCGGCGGGCCTTTCATTCTGCAACCTGTTCTCCAATGGGGATCTTCTCCGGCCGGCGGTGGAAAGTACTGGTCCATCACCAACTGGTATGTCGACGGCCAGGGCGGGACCGCGCTCCACGGCAACCTTGTCCAGGTCAACCCCGGCGATGTTATACAGGGTATCATGACACTCACCGGCCAGACGGGCACTCAATTCAGTTATCTTTCTTCCTTCAGCGGACACCCGACTGCAGACCTGACTGTTAACAACATCGACGAACTCCACTGGGCCAATGTGACGCTGGAGTGTTACGGCTTCAAAGCATTTACCGACTATCCCGATACTGCGTTGACACCCTTTTACGACATCGAGATAAAGCTACGTACGCAGACGACACCCACCGTCATCGACACAGATGCCGCTCTGAGTTGGATTGCCGACGACTCGGTCACAGACAACGGCCAGCATTGTGTCATTGTCAGCGATGATTCGCCCGGCGGAGACGTCTATCTCTGCTACAGGAACATCACGCAGGACATGTACTTCGTCAACGACAAGAGCACTTTCGGCAAGGATGAAGTGAATGACGTGATCGCGACAGGCGGAGGCAAATTCTTCAATGCATTCTGGGTCGTCCTGGAAGGGTTCACGGTCGATCAGCTGTCTATTGATCAGCCAAGCCCGCTCACACCGCTGCTCGCGGGACACTTCAACACGTTGAGCGGGGTTACCATAAGCCCGAACGCTTCGGGCCCTGACTATGAGCTTCCCGGCGATCTCTACACGCCCCAGAGAATCCGCTTCCCGTTTGACATTCAGTTCACGAGCGCAGCTCTCGCTTCCTTTCCCAACTCAGGCGATCCTCCTGCACAGGAAGTGCTGGACGCCTCGATGACCATTGGCGGCAGCGCGACGGCCGCGGCAACGCTCTTCGAACTCGTTGCCGGTGCGGATCCCTATTTCACGAATGTCGATCCCACGCAGGAGAACGTTTTCTATCTGAGCCAGGATCTGCGCGTCTTCTCCGCGGCCCCTGCGGTAAATAGTATACCGGTGGCCGGAGGCCCGACGTTCGCTACGGACAGCATCGCCGGGGCGTACGATTATGCCCAGAATCTCTTGAGCTACCTCAATACGACGTACGCCAATCCTTCCGGTGCCGATCCTTTCAATTCTGTCCTTCCCGGCCAATCGGGCGCTCTGACCGGTGATTCATCGGTAACGCCCTTGCGATGGAAATCATTCTTCCCACCGGTCCTGGCCAACAATTACAACTTCGCCATTGCAAGAGTGCGGCTGCGCGGCACGTCAGGTTCGAAAGCCGAGAACGTGAAAGTCTTTTTCCGGTTATGGAGCACACAATCGGCAGATACCGATTATCAGCCTGGCTCCACGTATCTGAGCAACCTCGATTCACGGAACCTGCCCGCCTCGCCCTTGCCCGCGACCGACGGCCATACGATCCCCTTTTTCGCGACAGGGAACGGCCCGGATTTAACCGATCCGAATAATCCTGAGTACGGATCGAGCGGTATCAACAACCGGACCATCCAAATAACATCGGGCGACGGCGCGTGGGCCTATTTCGGCTGCTTTCTGAACGTATTCGACTCGGGCGACATCGTCAATGGTTCACCGGTACCCGCGTTGCTGAACGGCACGCACCATTGCGTTGTGGCCCAGATCGCGTACGATGACGCACCGATCATCAATGCCAACGGCGTGACCATGAGTCCGGAAAACAGCGACAAACTGGCCCAGCGCAACCTTCAGATCACGTATTCCGCAAATCCCGGCGTTGAAGCAACGCATCGTATACCTCAAACGTTCGACACGCGTCCGAGCCTTCCTGTTTCGAAGAGTGCCGGGGCTCTGCTCAACTACCCGGACGAGCTGATGATTGATTGGGGGAGTACGCCCGTTGGCAGCACGGCGCGTATCTACTGGCCGCAAGTGGACACAACTCAGGTCCTGAAGCTTGCGTCGCAGTTATATAACACGCATCTGCTCTCGGCGCCTGACCACAATACCGTTGAGTGCAAAGTCACCAAGGGGGTGACCTATGTTCCGATTCCAGCCGGTTCCGGGCAGAATTTTGCAGGGCTGCTGACCGTCGATCTTCCTCCCACGGTGAAGAAGGGGCAGGAGTACAATATCCTGATCAGGCGCATTACCACGAGGCAGACGGGCAGAGAGGTCCAGGTCGTCAACGTGCTCAAAGAGGCGGCCGCATCCAATCGAAAGTGGATGAGAAACTGGAGATATGTCGTTGGGACCTTCCAGGTGAAGATACCGGTGACCACGAAAGAGGTCATGCTGTACCCTGAGGAGACTACTCTCGCGATTCTGAAGTGGAGGCTTCAGGCCATTTCCCCGACAAGCAGATGGTATCCAGTGCTGAAACGGTACATCTCTTACATCAGCGCGCGAGTCGACGGACTGGGCGGGAATTCTGAAGAGATCCAGCCTTCGCTGCAAGGGGTTCCGGTCAAAGGCGTGCGTGAGGAGAAGCGCGAACTGACCGGCAAAGTCTGCGAAGTGCTCTACGACTGCTTTGGTGACTTCGAAGGTTTTGTTCTCTCTTCATGCTGTAAAGAGCATGTTTTCAGGAGCCGAGAGAGAGGCATCGGCGAACTTGTGTTGCGCGCCTGCAAAGAACGGCTGACGGTCGTGGTGTGGGTTGAAGAGGGAAATCTCGAAAGGATCTGCAGAATAGCTGTCCGGTGCTGAAAGCGGTGCAAACGGGTCGTGATCGTCGGTGGATAGCGCCACCGCCTCACGACCCGGAGTTGCAGGGGATTGGACCTGCCCTTTTTATGTCACGCAGACGAACGGTACTTCGGCAAGTGGAGACGTTCGCAGGATGCGATACTGGCCCAGTTGATCGCTGAGCGGCCTGTCCTCATAGAAGCTCACCGATTGCGCGGCCAGAGTGCGCGCTGCGAAGCCTTCCTGGAGCATCGCGTCCGATGGAAACTCCACGTTCGATACCGTGCTCCTCAGGTTGTTCCTTATGTCCTGGCGATCAAGCCCGCTCACGTGTTCATAGATATTCGTGATGTGCGGCAATATCTCTACGACCAGCACGCTCAATGAAGAGTCGGCGGGTAAGCCGTATAAGGCCAGGAGATCGCTGACGTCAATGTTGGTCCAGATCGCTGTGCCGTACTTTGTCGCATCCACGTTGATGCCGGCAGGGCTCGCCAGCTTGTAAAGATGCGCGAGCCGGCCGATATCTGTTTCCGTTTTCCAGCCCTGGATCACGACGCGCTTCAGCTCGGCAAGCTGCACATCACTGTGCGTGAAATTCCAGTTCACATTCGCCTGATACTCCACCCGTAGATTCGCGTGCAGCAGCTTGTCATCCAAAAGAATATTGCGGAAATCCTTGTTGTCCGCCTGCTTTACCTGCGCATAGAGAAGAGCCCAGAGCTGGGTCCTTGGCGGGTCAGCCGTGACGCTCTTCCCGTTCTGCACCGCAACTGCATAGGGCGCGGTTACGTATACTTTCTCTTCATCACGGTTCACCGTGCAGGTGAGCGTCGGCGCAGGATGCTGGATGCCCGTTGCCCGGAGCGGCCTTCCAAAGCGCCCCTGCGCGGTTGTCCACACGCTTTCCCCGTCGGTGTGGCCGCCACTCGTATCCGCGTACTGATAGTGCCCCACTCGCACCTCGTACGTGAAGAAGCCAAACATCTCCGGCGATTCTGCATTGAGGCCCGGCGGAAGGGGCAGCAGGTAATAGGTATCTGAATCAGTGGCCTTCTCCATTGGCTGCATCGCATCAAGCCCTGCGTCGTCATTCGACTGACCGGGTGTGATCACCCGGATATATTCAGGATCGACGGGCAGCGCGGGCTCGTCAGGCACCACAAGCAGGGAAGGATCATTATTGCTGAGCAGTTGATCCGGCGCATAAGCGAGCACCCTCGCAAAGTACGTATCTTTCGGGTCATTCACCGGAGAATCGAACTCGATCCAGAGAAATCTTCTGCGAGGCTGGGTCGTAGAGTATTTCCGATTGCGCGTGTACGGAGAGAGTGCAATGCCCGCAGAAACGATCTTCGGTACCTGCGACGGCGGAAGCGTTATCGGCAACTCCAGAGGCAGCACCAGGTCACCATCATTTTCTGAGCCATGGTTCTGCTTGAACTGGACCTGGATTGTATACTCCAGTTCGATCAGGTCAGGAAAGCGCGGATCATGACCATGCGGGGCTGGCTGCATGAGTGTACTCTTCGGTTCCACGGCATCGATGAAGATTATGAAGGTGCTGCTGCGGTCAGCCGCCTGCAGCGCATTGAGTGATGCTGTCCTCTTGATTTCCACAGCACCGACTTCAAGAATTTCCGTATCACTCACAGGATCATCCCTGAAGCGTTTCTTCCTCTGGATGACGAGGCTATAGTCTTCCAGTGCATCCCAGGTCCAGTCCCTGTCCAGTTCCAGAGTGATGCAGGAGAGCCAGTGGTTTGCGAGATCTCCTTTGCTGGCAAAGGTGATGGATGAATTATCAGGAGAGAGTGTGTGGCGGACCCTTTGCGAGCAGCCGAACTGCACGCGTGTGCCTTTCTTGCCGACCAGCGTCAGCCCGTTGTTTTCAACGCCCAACTGCTGCGCTAAACGCTGGATCATATCCGGTGGCTTGGCCACTTCATTGCCGAAGAGGATGCTTGCAAGGTTGCCGTTGAAGACTGCGGGCGGATCGGGCTGCAGATAGATTCCCTGAGTCTGCGCTGCTGCGCCGGTATTGAGGAACAACGCCCTTTCATCGGTCGATTCCTTGTAGAGCTGGAACTCAATCGTCCTGCCGTAACGGGTATTGAAGTCGGGATCGGGCTCTTCGAGCCCATAGTAGCCGGCCCTCTCGTCGCAGAGCGCGCGTATGGTCAGGCGTATGGTTCTGGCAGTCGGCAGGGGCAGCCCATCCATGGCATCTATCTGGGCCTGTGTTACTCCCAGATCACCCAGGTCGGTCGGGTCACCGAAATTGAGCACATGACAATCTCTATAGTCGAGAGAAATAATCAGTTGATCGTCGAACGTGGGCGACAGGTTCGGAAATTTCCTGGTGGTTGTATAGAACTTTATGTAGGCTTCTTTGCCTGACACACTCATCAGGTTGTCCATTTTCAGGGTCTGAAGCTCTACGGTGATCTCAACGCTCCCCACATCAGGATCTGGAATGCCGAAGGCTTCCTTGCCTGCCATATCGATGGAGGCCTGCTTCAGCAGGCTGACAGGGTCAACGTACTTGCCGGTGAAGACAACCGCGGGGTAGCCGAGGAGCGGCCTCTTGATGGCCAGACTTCCACCGGAGTAGTACTGCTGATCCGTATTCACGGGCAGGTTGTCGATCTGTATTGTGGTCGGTGCGACAAAGCGCTTGAAATGTACGGTCGCTATCTGCGATACGCTCTGGTACGCCGGGTCCTTATCGGATGCGGGCCCGCCGCCGCTCATGTCGCCCATGCGCACGCGGAACTGATAGATGTTTCCGTATTGGAGCGGCGTCGTGATGGGTGCCGCCGTATATAGCTTGTTCAGGTTGTTGGCTGGTCCGCCTTTTACATTCGTGGACGGATCAGGTTTTACGTCCTGGTTCTGGTAGATGGCTGCTGCATCGCCATCAGGCAGCACCATTGATTTGCCGTTCCAGTTGGCAAAATACATGGGGAGCCAATAGTTCTTTGTCGTGTCGCCATCCAGCTGGATGGGATATACCTGATAGTTGATCTCCTTATCAGTGAAATCGCCGAGCGTGACAACATTGTTCGTCACCGGATCGGCAACGACGAGGGGCGCCTTGCTGCTCACTTCATTCAATGATTGCCAGGGGTCGGCAGGTGCAGGCGGTACAGGTTGTTCCCTCACATCGATCCTGTAGCCTGATGCGCCGATCGGGGCGTCGATCCGCTGGTTCGGGCCCACGCTCGGATCTTCCATGAGCTGGCGCATGTACCAGATCAGGATCTGTTCGTCATCCCAGCCGAGGCGTATGCCTATCTCCTTGGTGGGATGAAAACCGTCGCTCTCCTCCAGAAGCAGGTTGTCGCTCACCGGCTGGAAGCCGTGGACGATCTTCGCGAACCCGTCGTCATACTCTCCGGCTTCTATGAAAAGTTGATCGTAATTGCCCGGAGCGGGAACCGGCAGCACCGGAAAGAGCACGGCTGCGAAGACGCTCCGCTCGACGCCAATCGTCAGCGCAGGGATACGAGCCGCGTATTTTCTGATGAAGGTATCATCCACCTTCTGCTGCGCCCTGTAGTCGCTGGAATCGGCGAGGTCGATGTAAAGCCATCCGCCTTTCGGGAAATAGCTTGCGTCGATCGCGAGCTGCGCGTGATAGATCATGCCGACCGATTCTGCAAGGAGGGGCTGCCGCATGATATGCGCGAAGACCTGTCCCCAGCTTATCGCCTCCGGTGATTGCGTAAAACCCGGGCTGGGTCCGGCGCCGCGCACTGCGCAATGGTACGTGTCATCGATGAGCGCGTTGCGGGTCCTTGGGGCGACGAAGTTGAAAGATTGGCGGTACGAGAGGGGCAGGTATTTCTTGACGGAATGATCCTGATCAACCGGGTCAGGCGCTTTCCCGGGGAAAGCGTTGATGTTGAGGTTCGTGTTCTGCACACCCAGGTTACTGATCTGAAACTGATCGGCGAGCGCCTGGAAGATAGGCCTTGCCTGGGCAGGCTGCGCTGTTGACAATGCAACGGGAGGAAGGCTGGGCACAGTGCCCGGCAATCCTGAAAGCCCCGTGATGATCTTCGCCACGAACGAGAGCTTTGCGTCGGCAAATGCCGGCGCATCGGGCATGGGAGCCGCCGCCGTAATGGCGGCGGTCACCGGGTTCTGGTTACGGGGAAGGAAGACAATGTTGACGTTCAGTACGCTGCCGTCAAAGAACTGGGGAAAGGTCAGTATGGCAAATCTTCTGTTCGGTTCCATGAGTAGCTCCTTGAAAAGATAGGGTCATGGGAACACCCGCATGCGGGTACCCGGACACGGGTCCTGGATCTGAAAGAGCGAAGCATCCGAAAATAAAGACTGCTCACTGCTAACTGTTTCCTTCGCTCCATCATGCTATCTGCCTCTGTTCCTGCCAGGACGTGCTGAAACTGATGTCGATCACGAGGAAGATGCTGATATCCAATCCGAACGTAACCTGTGCCGCGCAATCGGTCCTGTCGCTGCTTCTCGAGATCGTTCCTTTCGCTTCAATGGTGATGGTGACGCCGACAAGGCCTCCGAGCAGCTCTGCCTGGCCCTGGAACAGGAGGAATGCGGAGACGTTCAGCTTTGTCGAGTCAGCGTAGATCTCGACACCTGCCATATAGAGCACGCTCACATTTCCGACAACCGGCAGGCCAACCACGATCTGCGCGCCAAAGCCGAATTTCATCGTGAGCGACGGACCAACCTTCGTGTCTGCGGCAATGCCCAGGTTAACCTGCCCTACGGCATAGATCGTCGCCACGCTGAGCGATACACACATGACCGAGAGGCGTCCGTAGAAATCGAGGGAAGCGCCTGCGGTCGGCAGCAGTTTCTTCGGGTCTCCAATCGCGGCGGTGGAGAGCGCCGCATTGAAATACATGCTTACCTTGAGCGATGCTTCCAGTTTGAAAGGCGTGTTGGGATCGTTATAGACAGCGTCAGGAACCGGGAATTTCACCACGGGTATCTCTTTTGACGCTTCGAATTTGTACTCCCAGCTGTCCGCGTCATTGCTCATGGCTATCTTGAGGCCCTTCTTGATCGCGTCGGCATAGTTCTCGCCCTGCAGATCCTCAAGTATCTGAAGGATATCAATGACCGGCTGAAGGTCTTTGCTGAACGAAAGCTGGGGCGAAGGAAAATCAGCATCACTTGCATCGCCTTCGTAGCTTGCTTCCGCACCGTCATTAGCATTAAAGTTCCCTTTCACGAGCATGAGACGGCTGAACGGCCCGAGATCGACCACCATCGCGAGATTGTCGAGGCGGCTCTTCCAACGGTCTGCCACGCTCGATGCAAACGAGTCCACGTCGTAATTGAGACTGCCCGTCCTCGCCTGTGTTGAGCCGTCCCTGTTCTGTGTGTCTGCCTTGTACTCTACATAGACTTTTAAATAGTCTTCGTTAATCAGGTACCAGGCTGTGCTGGGCAGGTCGAAGTTTTTTGCAGCATTGAGCAGCTTGTAACCGTCCTGCTGCAGCCTCGTTACACCATCGGGTGTGTTAATGCCCATCAGCTCCAGCACCTGCGTACCGCCATCCGTCAAAGGATTCTTCACGAAATCCTTGGTCAAAGCAATTGCATCACCGAAGTTGCTCAACGCATCGCCGATATTGGGAAAGATGCCTTTAGAACTGATGATCCGATAGGCATCGGCAAAGAGCGGCGGCGTCTTACTCAGGAGCTTGCCAGGGACTGTGTCCGTCAATTGCTTCGCGAAAGAGGGCGTAAGGAAGAGCACTTTCTGCGTATTGGTGCTTTGCAGGAAGCCGAAGTTGACCGTGTCATTCATCGGTGCGCGCAGCAGTTCCGTGGGGTTGGCGATACGCAAAAGATCCGTATCCGGATACGTCAGGTCCGCGGCCAGTTCGCCTATGCGGATAAGCGGCACAGTCACGGCGTCCGGCAGCGGCGTCACATCTCCTGTAGCCTGCGCATGCGTCACCATGCTCCACGATCCGTCCTTGGGCAGAATCACGTTACCGCGGATCGCCGCGGCAAATACGGGTTTCGTGTTGGTTGCGTCAGTCGAATTGTTCACGTCGACCCAGTTGATACGCATTTTTTGTCCGTTCTTGCCGATGTCGACGATACAGTCGATTGGCCCTCCGATGGAACCGAACTGGCGCGCAAGCAGAGCCTGGAAGCCCTGAGGTGTAAGCGGTATGCCGCGCGGAGCGAGTTGGACAAATCCGAGAATCTTCTTCCCGGGCACAAGGCCGCCGGACTGTCCTTGCACCACATTTTCAACCTGGAGGTCTGCGTCGAAATAGACAGACTGAAGGTTAACATCGACCGGCGTGGGCGCGTTGACGTACGGTTCGATCCGGTTGGTCGCCGGGTCCACCTGATAAAAACCGGTGATGTCCATGGTGAAGAGAAAGGGCGCGACGTCCTTTACCGCCGACCGTATGTTCTGTACGTTGAAGAGCCCCTGTACCACACCCGGATGTATGCTGTATGGCATGGCTGTTTTCGGGGTGTCGTTGGGGTCGCTCGGGTTGGTATGATATTGGAACGTGAAGTCGAACTTTCCGTCGCTTTCCGCTCTCCAGCCGCTGTCATAGCGGTAGACGTAACCGCTACCCACACGGAACAGGGTGATCGTGCGCACAACCCTAATACCCCACGGGTAGAGGATACTTTTTACCTGTATGACTTCGTGGCTGCACCTGCCCACGAACACGTCGAACTTTGCCTGGCTTGTGCTGGCGAACTGCGCTTTGGTATTGACCCAGTTGCTGATGATGCTGCCGCCGTAGCCGCTCACATCCATGCGTGTGACGGGCACGCCCCGCTGGTCATCCAGCGTCGCTTGCACCGGCTCGAAAAATTCTCCGTTGAATATGACCGAGACATCGTAGCCCAGCGTGCTCGCATCGGTCTTTTGTCCGCTCGAGTCGAGCACATTATTGGTCTGCAGGGTGTAGCCGCGGAACATGTTGTCTTCGTCGCTGTTGAAACCGGAGCCTGCAGTCAGTTGAAACTGGATTCCGCCTTTCAGATCATCAGCAAACGACGGCTGTGCAGGCTGAAGGTCAGGTTTTTGCGACTGGCTCTTATTGGTCTTGTAGAGAAAAGCGAGTGTCCTAAGCCCGAATGGCAGGGTGGAATACGCGGCTGTGATATTATTCGGCTCTGTCTTGTAGGCCTGGATGAGAAAGTCGGACACAGGGATAGGCGCTATGGGCACGAATTGCGCGCTGTTGTTCATGATCTTCGTGGGCCCGCCATCATCCGGATAGTAGTTGAGCGGCACAGGCGGATCGCCGGGTTTTTCCGGTGCCGTCAGATTGAGAATCGGCTCCCACGAAATGAGCGGCACAGTAAAGGCACGCACGAAGTAACCCCGCGCCACCACATCGAGGCCTTTCACCTGCACCGGGAACTCAGCGGGCGCTGCCGAGGCAGCTTCGTTCGTGACCACAGCGAACGTCTGCAGCATAGCCATCCGTTTGTCGCCGAACCATGCGAAGCTGACGCCCATCTGGTCGGCATTACTGCTCACATCCAGCAGCGCAAAGACATCCCCCTCGAGAAAGGAGAACTGCCGATCCCAAATGGCCTGGTAATCGGGCAGGCCCGGTAAGAACATCATCGGCTTTACGTCGCCTGCTGAGGCCGCAGCCTGCGCCGACTGCTCTGTAGCCTGCGTTGGCGCGTCGATTGCCTGCACACTGAAGAGTCGCACGAAAGGATGATTGCTGAGGTCCGTCCGGATAAAGGGCGCACGGGTTGGCTGCGTGACAGGCTGCACAGGGCCTCCCGCCGGCGTGCTCACCTGGAACTGATTCTCCAGCGGCGCGAAATGGAAGGAGACATCAACCGTATCTGTATCGGGTGATGCCGGCTGCCACGCGATCTGGCAGACCAGCCAGAGCCATATCGTCTGCCCGGTGAGCACGGTGTTTCCGATGACTGCGCGCCTGCCGAACTGGTACTTCAACCTGTTCAGGTTCGCCGCATACGGGTCAGGCAGCGTTGGCAGATACGCGTACATGCCGAACGTGAGGAATAGAATTCCTCTCTCGACCTGCACCATATCATCGGCCAGGAACCCGAAGAGCAGGCAGCCATTGACAGGGCTCACTTTGAACAATGCATTCTGCAGCGCCACAGCAACGGGCTGCGGCAACGTCTCTTTCAGTTTGCCGGGATCGTAATTATCAAAGAGTATGTTATCATCGTAGAGGTAGATCAGCTTGAATGCCTTGTTGACAGCCAGGACCAGCACCGACTTTTTCGAGTGGATATCAAACGGCTGCCCGGTTACGGTCACAGGCCTGTCCAGTAAAGGATTCGTGTTGACGAGCGCGAGCAGGGCTTCGTTGCCATTCGCGAATGTGTTAAAGACAAAGGGGAAGAGATTGGTGTACTGCAGATCGATGGTGGAGCCGAAGGGATTGACGTCATCCTTCCAGAGCTTGTATTCCTGCGTACAGAAGAGATTGCCCGCGGAGAGATCGGTCACGTTGATTCTTCCCACGTCGGCGAGCACATACGGCTTGGTGAGGTTGATGTCACCGCCCTGGAGACCGGTCCATTGCACGGTTACGCCTTGTGCACAACCGATGGCCATGCCGCCGATGCCTGCTGCCGGCGCTGGCTTAGTCACGTCGACCTGCGCGCAGGGCAATGCCCACGCTGCCCACTGGATGTCGGCTTCACCGGCAAACGTGGTGAAGGGTGAGCGGCAATCGCGAATGGCAAATGTCTTCCTGGAGCAGGTGAAAGGAAGAAGAACGCGGTTCAATACCGGATCGTACGTGGATGCGCCCTTCTTGTTCCATTTAAAATCAGCAAGATGACCGTAGACACTCCAGTGCGGGTTATCAGCAATTGCATCGATACTGCTTGCGCTTCCGGAAAAATGAAAAGAGATGTGCGTCGGCAGATTGAGAATCTCGTTGCGCGCGTCCTGACCGTAAGGGCTCGAAGGGTCTGCGTCTGTCACTGCAGGCTGGTTCAGGTCCAGTTTCACCGTCACGACCGTTGTGGGAGCAATCGTCAGTTTGCCGTTCACGATCTGCGGCGGCACGCTCAAGGCAAGTTCGCCGCCCTTGATGCGCAACGGTGTGAAGAATCCGGCAGGTGCGTTGGCGGCGAATATCCGGGAATTGATCCAGACGCTGTCGGGTACCAGTTTGTATTTCGCCGCCGGGTTGACGACCGGGGGTAATGTCTTATTGATGATCTTCTTGCGCACAGAAACATCAAAGAGGATTGCCGGATCAGCTTGCCCTGCAATGTAGAGCGCGACCAGCACCTCAATCTTGTAAAAGTCGAACCAGAGCTTTCGTCCGTCCTTGTTGAGGAAGGGGCCCAGGGTTTTATCGACGGCTGCGCCACCGGCCCACAAGGGAACAGAACCTGCAATCTGTGTGCTGCGTACCGGCACATCCCGCACGAAGACCCGCAGCTTCTCCTTGCCGGCTTCTTTCACGGTCCTGGCAGCCAGAGCCTTCAGACGCGTCGCTTCATGTTCCGCAATGGCATCAGTGAAGAAAAGATCTGACTGCTCGATAGAGAAGGAACTGTTTTTTATCGCGGTGATTGTCTCGTCGGAAAGCGTCTGGGCCAGGGCCTCCTGGAGTGAACGGACGGCACGTTCATCATGACGGGACGTTGTTTCCAGATGACCGGACAGATCAGCAAGCAAGTTAAATAGTGCCTGTTCTTGGTCGGACATTTTTTTCTTAGGCATGGGTCACTCCCTTTGATTGGGTTCCTGGTAAAATAGGCGTCAACCTCAACTCCAGCCCTCAACTACCTGTGCCTCTCTACGGTAACGGCAGGAGAAGGCGCTAGCAGTCCCGTAAGGGCCCCAACCGCAGCCGATCCGACCGCAACGATGAACTGTGGAAGATCTGATCCGCGCGCCGCCATGACAATACCTCCGGTCATAGCGCCGAGCACAATCAGGCCAAGGGCAATGACAACTATACGATAAACCCAGACATCGGTTTGAGGTGGGGCTGCGAGCGCGGCTATGATCTTGATGGGGTCTTCCTTGACTTTTCTTTCCAATTCCGGATCGCGTGCAATTCGCTCAGCCAGTTCACCGACCGTCCGTACCCGTTGTGTGGCCATCGACACCTCCTCTTGCTTGGACGAGTACCTACATCGCGCACTACCTCTTCAGCATCCGTATAGTGGCGCTGACTTCCTTCATGTACTTGAGCGCATCGGCCCGATCGCTGATTTTCAGAAAATCCCGGGCGAGCGCTTCCCTGTTGGGCTCCGGCATGAGCTGGCTGTGTCTCAGAAAGGCGATATGGGCCCAACCGCGAAGCGTCGGCTCCATGGGGCCCGGTTTCGCAGGGCCACGACCGGCCCTCATCATATGGTCAACCGCGACCGATGTATCTTCAGTATCCTCCTCGCAGCGAAAGCCGGAATCAGGAGGGTCAGGAAGGCTGACGGGTGCGTCGGTCCGTGGAGAGGCAAGCGAAAGCAAGTGGTTCACAGAATGAGCTTGACTGTCGCGATTCGTCAGGGGAACGATGCCGAAAATGGTTTCGATTGTCGCAAGAACAGAGGAATGATCGTACACCGTGTGATCGATCGTAGCTCGCGGAATCAAAGGTGAAACCGCAATAGCCGGCACCCGGATACCGAGCTGTGTAAAATCGAAGTTATTTTGATTATTATCGTCATCCATGATCCGGTCACCGGGGCTTACTGTTGACGGTGGTGCGGCGTGATCGTAAAAGCCGCCATGTTCATCATAGGTGATCAGCAGAAGGCTTTCATTCCAGTGCGGAGAATTCCTGATCGTTTCGTATACCTTCTTAATAAGCTTCTCCCCTCGGGTGACGTCATCGAGCGGGTGCTGTGAGCTTCCGCATGTGTAATCGCCGGGAGTCATGGGCAGAATATTCCCGTAACTCGGCTCGATGAAAACATACGAGGGCGAGAAATGCGGGTCGTTTACAGCTTTTTCGAAGTGATCAAACTTCTTGAAATGCCCCTCAAGTCTTGCCTCATGCATGCCGTGGATAGCAAACACCTGCGGCAGCTCATCACCCATAAAGACGTTCCAGTCGAGGCCTTTGGCATTGAGTCGTTCGTAGATCGTGCCATTCTGAAACGTGTAACCGTAAAGCAGCGTTGATGTCAGATCGTGGAAACTGGACGGGCTGTCGTCAAGACCTCCGGAGGAAGCAGCGTGAACAAAAAAACGATTAGGCCACGTCGGGCCCGGAATGGATGCGAACCAGCGATCGCAGGTCGCAAATTCACGAGCCAGTGTGGTGATGACGGGCACCTGCTCCGGAGAGAAGCATTTCATGATCTTGGCCGGCTGTGGTGCGCCGCTTACCCGATAACTCGCTATAAATCCGCTGTTGTCGATCGCGGGATATTTTTTGGTGGCGGGGTCGGGGTAGACAGCATTGGCGCCGCACAGCTGTATGAGAGCATTCTTGAACTCGTGGCCCGGGTCCGGATCAGGTGGATAGATTTTAAACTCCGCAGGCGTTGCAGCGAAGACCTGCGTGGCGGGATCAGCCGGATCGACATTATAGCGGGGATTACTCACGAGATCATCCGCGCGTGTCGGCTGGCCCGTTGTTGCGTCCGGGCCTGCCAGGCCGGCAAACCCCAGCAGATGATCGAAAGATCGGTTCTCCATCATCAGCACGAAGACATGCTTGATCGTGCCCGCGATCTGATTCTGTTGTCCGGCTGTTCCCATAATACCCCCCTGCTCAAAAATGATCAGCGACCCGGACCTTTTTCGCGTAGATGCAGCTCTGGCTACCCGTCTACATCTGCTCTCCCGCGCGGATCGTCCAGAAGTCGTCCGCAAGATTTCTGTTCCCCAGGTAGTCGTAGGGGATCGTGAAGTAACCCTTCATGCCCCAAGTGTCGCTCCATGAGTTTCTTACAATGAACCGTTTCTGAGAATCGTCGTAACCAACTCCGACGACTGCATGTCCGCCTATTGTCTGTTCATCCGGCCCCGGCATGTTTACCACGCCGGTGCTTGCGACCTGTTGTGATTCAAAGCTCGTATACACGGTGAAACCGAATACGAACGGGAAGCCGTCAGCGAGGCAGGAGCGCATCTCATCGACAGTGTCGATCCTCTGGTAGGACTGGATCTGGTAGTTCAAGGCTTCCTTGTAGCAGGCCGGTGTAGGCTTATTGGCAAACTGGCTTATGTCGTAAGGCCAGAGCTTTTCCGTGCACACCCCTTGTTTCGCGAGCGTTTTGATGCCATCACGGATCATGGCCCCGGCGTCCTGGCTCACCGTGTGTTCAATCACTCTC
>DATKNH010000108.1 GCA_035541455.1 Syntrophorhabdales bacterium | reverse complement strand
ACGAACTCGGTTTTCGCTTGAGGATACTCGCCGTCCCGGAGAAGCTTCTTCCCGGTCTCGACATGGCGCTCGTAAACGCGAAAAGGAACGGTGGATGAACAGGTAAGAATGAGACATGCGAGACTTAGGATTCCCAATTCTAAGACTCTCTCCATAGCCTTCATAACCCCTCCCTCTCTCGTGGTATAACAAGCGTCCGACAGACCCCGCATCCGAAGTAGCGGATCAGATCGGTCATTGGGATTCTTCTTGAATTCGGTTCCTGTACGTCCATCGTGAGATGGGTCTTCTTCCGTCTGCTCCAGAAGGTTCATATCCGCCAATGAATTGAAGCAGAGCAGCGCTTCCGCATCATGCCCGCT
Organism: Syntrophorhabdales bacterium; assembly: GCA_035541455.1. Taxonomy (NCBI): domain Bacteria; kingdom Pseudomonadati; phylum Thermodesulfobacteriota; class Syntrophorhabdia; order Syntrophorhabdales; species Syntrophorhabdales bacterium. Next base: position 2,473 of record DATKNH010000108.1, on the reverse strand, counting down.
CGCATGAGCTTTCATCAAGAGCCATTACCCCCGCGCCTTGGTCCGAACTGAGTGATGTTGACTGCATGCCCGGCTACAGTGAGCTCTCCCACCCTATGGCCTGGGGAGCCGGTTTCGTCTCAGACGCCGTCTCCGTCGATGTTTGCGTGCCGGAATCTTCCTTTGTTGCTTTGAAGGCGCTCCGGTTTCTGCATGATCGCTGGGCGCACAGCCACTCACCGCGAACGTCAGAAAAAGCAGTAATAAAAGCAACACGCGTGTCTTGTTCCTCATGGTAGCGCCCATTGACGGTATTCCTGAGAAGACCACTGCCGTGGACCAGCATAATTTTACTCCTACCATTTATCTCGTACTGCAGCGGCCGGTTTGCCCCACTTCTGCTGCCTTGTTGCAAGCTGCGAAAAATCTCTCCTTGGCCTCTTCTTGCGATCGAGCGTACTTCCTGATCCTCCCGTAACCAGGGAAGGTCCCGATAATTTCGTATCCGCGCCTGGCCGTTTTCCTGATAAAAATAGGTTCATTGATCATCGTGCGAGTCCTCCGCATCGTTCATTCACTTCATCATGTTGACTTTGGCAAGAGTTGTGCCAGCGGAGGGGCAATAAAGTTGCCTTCGAGAATCATTCTGTCTCACTGATCAAAGCTTCAACCGGACAATGCGACATCAACGCAGTGTAAAGCTGATTTGCTCCCAAGCGTATACGTGCTGGACTATTTCCTCCTTCTCCGCGGTTCGGATCATCTGGCAATGCAGGCCCGAGAGCCAAGTAAAGGTAAACGCTGATGGAGTTTTACTGAGTTTGACAGGTTTATGCCGAAGCAGAAGAAATAAACGAAATGGTGCACTATTGGTGGACTTCCTCGGCGTTTTGGTGTTTTACCGAAGATAGTGCAGGATGAGACGTATGTAGCGTAGTCTTGTCCAGAATATACCTCCTTTCACCGAAACGACCGGAGAATCAGACGGTTGTACTTCAACGCCCTGCACCTGAAAGCGACCTTTTTCTTACCGGCCCCTGTGACACACCGGGTGAACCGAGGTACCGGCTATCGCGCAACGGTACTTGCGTAGCAAACCAGTATGTTCGCTTCTCGTCGAATGCGACAATGGGCTTGAGAAGCTTTATTTGTAGACTGGGAACATCTCGACGCACCACATCGTAGACCTCCCATCTGCCTTCCGGCATCTGCAATAGCAGCAGCGCGTGATCTTCAAAAAGGTTACGCACGATCAGAATCCGGATCGGATACGGGTAGCCGAGCCGCTTCAGGGTTCCCATCATGTACGCCGTGATATCTTCACAGTCGCCGGTAAAGCCTTTTTGGATGAACTCTTTCGGGGTGTCCCAATGATCCTGTATCTCCATCCGGTAGGTGGCCAGCCCGCGAAAGTGTTTCAGGATGGAATGGACCTGACTGTCCGACCAGCCCTCGCTACGAATCTTCATCTGCCACTCTTCGATTTTTTGGCGATACACTGGCTGGATTCTCTCCCGCTGGGTCGTGCCCTCTGTAGCACATCCGCAGGTAAAGAGAAAGAGGACTAACGCCCATTGAAAGAATCGCATTCCATTCTCCTCATTGACGCCGGACCTCGCATGCCCTGTTGGCGATGATGTGAGTCGTTTTCATCGGCTTCTCCGTTCTAGTTTTGGCAGAGTATCTCAAGGACCCGCCGCGGCATGCCCTCGGCGTCGGCGACGTAGTACTGGAGGACGGCGAACCCCTTGCGAATCATGGCCTTCAGGTACATGGTGACCCGCTTGGCGTCGGCTTCGGTCCGGATGGACGGCTTCATCGGGCACCTCCATACAGGAGCTTCGTGGTGATCGGTCCCAGCCACCGGGTCGCAATTGAAAGGGCAATGGCCTTGGGTATGCCGATCTTGCGCAGCCGGCAGTAGAGGTGTGCGTTGTTGAGGTAGTGCTGGAGTAGGCGTCTCATTGCTGGCTCACCTCACTGTCGCGCGCCGGTATGCCGTTTTCCAATAGGAATTCCGGGTAATCATGCAGGTCATGATCGCAAGATCTGTGCCAGTTCATGGGCAATCGATTATTTATTGTTTTATTGAGAAAGCGCAGGATTTTTCTTTTTCGCGGATCAAAGAACGTGCTTCAGAAATAGACGAAATGGATAAACCATTTTACGTTTTGGTATTAATGTGAAGGGGATCGATGATATCCTTGAAGTTGAACGCAGAAATCCACCCAGGTTCGCTTTCCTTGCTTCCAGAGGAAAGCCCTGCCCCGTAATGAGCATTCGATTGGCGAGAGTTCTGGCAATATCGTGTACTAATTTTTTCCCCTCGTAAAAAAGAACAATGGAGAATTGTGATCTTCGCATTATCTGTTCTTGCGAGATCGGCGGCAAAATAGGAGGCATAGAACTGAGTTAACCGTAAGGTGGGTGGCGCACAGAATCTCTTGATCTGCGGATCACGCCTCTCCTGCCATGTGGGACTTCTCACGCAGAG
>DATKNH010000107.1 GCA_035541455.1 Syntrophorhabdales bacterium | reverse complement strand
ATTGACCCGGCGACACTTATTCCCGTGTTGCCCGCGGCGCTGTGCCTTGGAATTGCAAGTGCATTAACAAAACTAGTGACCGGCTACTGGGCGTGCAGACGCGCCGGCGTGGAGAAGCGCGGAGGTTGGCGCGCCGGTGCGGCACTGGTTGCACGCGGCGAGTTCTCCATCGTGATTGCCGGTTTGGGGGCGAGTATTGACGCGGCTATAAGACCGACGACCGCCGCGTACGTGCTCTTCCTCGCGCTGCTCAGCACAGTTCTTACCAGAATTATCAAGTAATCCCTCTTCAACAGAGCGCGTTAGCAGCTTTGCAGTCACTGAATGTGTCATCCGATGCGCTCGGTCAACTTCGCGTCGCGTTTTGCCTTCTCCTCTCCAGGGCTTTTAGTCGGGAGCCGGACCGTGAAGTGCTCGACCGGCTTGACGATATATTCAAAGGGCTCGTGGAAGCGTGGGAGTTGATGGAAGTGTATTCTGATCCCGGTGCGCAGAGCGGCAGAGGCCTCCTGGAGGAGTATTTTTGCAGGTGTGCGCCAATCTACCCGGACGAAGTAATCGAATAGATGGCGCGCGAGTGTATGCGCTATTCCTTGGCGTGAGACCAAAGCCGCGCTTAACGGAAAGGCCCCCTTGATTTGAAAGGGGGCCTTCAAAAAGATTGATTGACTATTCGATTCGTCGGTTCTTCTTACAAATACTTCTCCGCCAGTATCTCGGCAATCTGCACGGCGTTGAGAGCCGCGCCTTTTCTAATGTTGTCTGCAACAACCCACATGTTAAGCCCGTACTTAACCGATTCGTCCTTGCGTATGCGGCCCACAAATGTTTCATCTTTGCCTGCCGCGTAAATGGCAAGCGGATACTCATTCTTTTTCGGATCGTCTACAACCTTCACCCCGGGCGCGGATGTGAGAAGCTTCCGCGCTGCTTCAGGCGTCAGCTCTTTTTCAAACTCAATATTGACCGATTCTGAATGACCATAAAAGACCGGCACCCTGACGGTCGTGGCAGTCACCTGGATGGTCTCATCCTCCATGATCTTCTTGGTCTCGTTGACCATCTTCATCTCTTCCTTGGTGTATCCGTTTTCAAGAAAGACATCGATGTGCGGCAGGCAGTTAAAAGCTATCTGGTGGGGATAGACCTTTTTCTCGATGTCTTGATTGTTGAAGAGGGCCCGCACCTGTGTCTCCAGTTCGTATATGGCTTTCTTGCCTGTTCCAGAGACCGCCTGATAGGTCGAGACCACAATGCGTTTGATCCTTGCGGCATCGTGCAGGGGTTTGAGCGCAACGACCATCTGTATGGTTGAACAGTTGGGATTGGCGATGATTCCTTTCTTCCCGTAGTCCTTGATCGCATGCGCGTTTACTTCCGGCACAACTAGGGGAACATCCGGATCCATTCTGAATGCACTCGTGTTATCGATCACCACGCAGCCTTCTGCGGCCGCTATGGGCGCAAACTTCTGGCTTATCGAGCCGCCCGCAGAGAAAAGACCGATCTGAATGCCTTTAAACGAATCCTCTTTCAGGACATCGACCGGTACATCCTCACCCTTGTACGAAAGGCTCACACCGAGGCTTCGCTCCGAGGCAAGGAGCTTGAGGCTCCTTACCGGAAATTTCCTGTGCTGGAGCGTCTCTATCATCTCATTTCCGACAGCGCCCGTGGCGCCCACAACCGCAACATTAAACTCTTTCATGCTCTTGTCTCCAGTTTCTTTTTGAGATAATTCATCAATCCACCATCATTGATCAACTCGATCATAAACGGTGGAATTGGCTTTGCCATCACGTCTATACCAGGCCCTTTGATTCTGCCTGCTGAAAGATCAACCTCCAGTACGTCCCCGCCTTTCACTCTATCGACAATGTCAGCTTCGAGCAGTGCGAGCCCCTTGTTAAACGAATTTCTGTAAAAGATCCGTGCAAAACTTTTCGCGATCACCACCGGGATCCCGAGAGCCAGAATTGCTATGGGAGCATGCTCACGAGACGAGCCGCATCCGAAATTGGAACCACCCACTATAATATCCCCCTTGGCAACCTTTTTATGGAAGTCAGGCGAAAGAGGCTCCATGCAATGCGAACCAAGCACCTTAGGGTCCGTGTACGCAAGATAGCGCGCCGGGATGATGATGTCTGTATCAATGTTGTCTCCGAACTTCCAGACTTTGCCTTTCAAGATCATAGGACCTCCTCCGGATGGGCTATCTCTCCTTTGATCGCGCTCGCTGCGGCAACAGCAGCTCCAGCCAGATAGACTTCGCTCTCATGATGCCCCATCCTTCCGACAAAATTGCGGTTCGTGGTAGAGACAGAGCGTTCACCGCCGGCCAGCACGCCCATGTGGCCGCCCAGGCACGGACCGCACGTAGGCGGCGAGATGATGCAGCCGGCATCGAGAAATATTTCGAAGTAGCCGCGATTGAGTGCCTCCCGGTAAATCTTCGGCGTGGCAGGGATGACTATGCAGCGCACACCTTTGGCCACTTTGTGACCGCGGAGAATCTCCGCTGCTATACTCAAGTCTTCCAGCCTGCCGTTGGTGCATGAGCCGATGACCGACTGATCGATTGCAATGTTTTTCACTTCACGAACATCTTTCGCATTCGACGGCAGAAAGGGAAGCGCAACCTGAAGTCCCATCTTGCTGACATCGACCTCGTGGATTTCGCGGTACTTCGCGTCCTTGTCACTTTCATAAACCTTGTAAGGCCTTTTCGCGCGGCCCGAAACGAACTCCTCGGTCTTCTTGTCAACGTGGAATATGCCGTTTTTCCCGCCCGCCTCTATGGCCATGTTTGCAATCGTGAACCGCGAGTCCATCGAGAGCGCGGCAATCGCTTCCCCATGAAATTCCATTGCCGCATAGAGCGCGCCCTCGACGCCAATACGGCCGATGATGTAAAGGATCAGATCCTTGCCCGTTGCCCATTTCTGCCATTTCCCGTGGCAGACGAACTTTATGCTCTCCGGCACTTTGAGCCAGAGAGTACCGGTTACCATGCCGTACGTCAGATCAGTGCTTCCAACACCCGTTGCAAAAGCTCCTACGGCACCGTAAGTGCAGGTGTGGCTGTCCGCGCCGATTACCACATCGCCGGGAAGCACCAGCCCTTCTTCCGGCAGCAGCGCATGCTCGATGCCGCAGGCACCGCCCTCGTAGAAATTGGTGATGCCGTATTTGTGCGCAAACTCTCTGATGGTTTTGCAGTTCTCAGCGGAGATGATGTCTTTGGTCGGCGTAAAATGGTCAAGTACAAGAACTACTTTTTCAGGATCGAATACACCCTTTGCGCCGACCTTGTCGAACTCTTCGAGTGAGAGCGGAGCCGTGATATCGTTTGCCAATGCAATGTCCAGCTTTGCGTCAATGATTTCTCCAGGCTCCACAAACGATTTTCCTGCATGCGCTGCCAGTATCTTTTCCGTGATCGTCATTCCCATAATGTCTCCATCCTCCACTCATGCTAAAGGAATCTGTATCGCAGCGTGCGCCATTCCTCCCCTGCACTGCATCAGTAACTGAAATCCGAATTTCGAATATCTAAATCCTAAACAAACCCGAATATCAAATATCCAAACTGAAGGCTGAGGCTGATCCTTTCTTTACATTTTGGTCATTCGAAATTGTTTAGGATTTCGAAATTAGAATTTAGAATTTCTCCTCGTGCCGGTCCTGCCTCCCCGCTTGCATGTAAATCGGTGTTACAGCGTCTCCACCTTTCTTCGTTTTACGAACTCGAGCTTGTTGAGGGCGTTAACATATGCCTTGCCCGAGGCCACGACGATATCTGTGTCCACTCCTTTGCCGATCACGGAGACCCCCTTCTCCTCCAGCTTGACAAAGGCCTCTCCCTGGGCATCGGTGCCGCCGGTGATGGCGTTGATATAGAACTTGGCCACCTTGCTCTCGGTCTTGATGATGCGCCGTATCGCCTTGAACGTGGCGTCAACCGGCCCGTCCCCAAACCCTGCTTCCTGATGCACTGCGCCGTCGATCTCTACCCGAACTGTTGCAGTCGGCACCGTCATGTTGCCGCAGACAACGGTCACGTAGGAGAGCTTATACTTCTCGGGTATCTTGTAGATCTCGTCCATGATGATCATTTCAATGTCTTCGTCATAGACGTACTTCTTCACGTCGCAGAGAGCCTTGAACCGCTTGAACGCGAGATTCAACTCCTCTTCCGTCAGGACGTAACCCAGTTCAGTGATCCGGTCTCTGAAGGCATGACGTCCCGAATGCTTGCCGAGCACAATGTTGCTTTCCGGAATCCCCACAGACTGGGGTGTCATGATCTCGTAGGTGAGCTTGTCCTTGAGAAGCCCGTCCTGGTGGATGCCTGATTCGTGCGCAAAGGCATTGGCTCCCACGATCGCCTTGTTCGGCTGGCACGTGATGCCGGTAATCTTTGAGACGAGACGGCTCGCTGGATAGAGTTGTTCCGTTGCAATTCCGGTGTGACAGCCGAATGCCTCTTTGCGGGTCTTGATCGCCATCACGATCTCTTCAAGGGATGCATTGCCTGCGCGTTCGCCAAGGCCGTTGATGGTGCACTCCACCTGGCGGGCGCCCTCTTTCACTGCGGCGAGGGAATTGGCCACGGCGAGGCCCAGGTCGTTGTGGCAGTGGACGCTGACAATCACGCCCTCGATGCCCTTCACATGTTCCATAATGGTCCTTATCAGCTGACCGAATTCGAAGGGCATAATGTAGCCTACCGTATCAGGGATGTTGATCACCTTTGCGCCGGCGTTCACCGCTGCCTGCACTACCTTTATGAGGTAATCCGTATCGCTTCGAGTGGCGTCCATTGCAGAAAACTCAACATTGTCGCAATAGGAGCAGGCTCGCTTGACCGCTGCCACCGCATCTTCCAGGACCTGCTTTCTGGTCTTCTTCAGCTGATACTTGAGGTGAATGTCTGACGTGGATATGAACGTATGGATCCTGGGGTACTTTGCCGATTTTACTGCCTCCCAGGCCCTGTCTATATCAAGGCTATTGGCGCGGCAAAGGCCGGCGACCTGGCAGTTCTTGATTGTTTTGGCGATCATCGAAACAGCGTTGAAATCATCCTCTGATGCGATCGGAAACCCGGCTTCGATCACGTCCACACCCAGTTTCTCCAACTGCTTAGCTACGAGTAGTTTCTCCTGCGTGTTCATCGTAGCGCCGGGCGACTGCTCTCCGTCCCTTAAGGTCGTGTCGAAAATGAGGATCTTAGTTGACATCTTTTCCCCCTAACCGTCTTACAACAAACTCGATGAATTCCTCTTCTCTCTCCACCACAGCCTCCACCGCAAGGTAGAAGAGGTTCTCCGGAATCGGCAGCCTGTTCAGTTTCACCGCATCCTTCTCGGTGGTAACAAGCATTTCAGCATCTTTGAATGTCAAGAGTCGAGCTATGTCGGCTGCGGTATACGTGTGGTGATCAGGGAACTCTACTGTATGGACCACATCCGCACCCAACTCTTTCACCGATTCAAAGAAGGAGCGGTTATTACCGAGACCTGCAAATGCGAGCACGTTCTTCTCTTCAAGGTACGTGCAGGGACCTATGAGGTCCCGCTTCACGTTATATAGAAACGTGGGGCGATACCTCAGACGGAACGTCGGGATTCCTGACGCGTGCATCTTTGTCCCATCACTTAGTTCACCTCTGCTGACCAGAATCACCCCGGCCTTTCGTATCATGTCGAGCGGCTCCCGATAAGGGCCGAGCGGAAAAAGATCTCCCTCACGCGTGCCTGAAAAACCGCTGATAACAAGAACGTCCAGATCTTTTTTCAGGTCTCTCACCTGGTAGCCATCATCAAGCACTGCAAGGTCGATCCCGAACTTTTTCACGCCAACCTCTACGGCCTGTATCCTCTTTTTCCCAACGATCACAGGGAGCCCGGTTTTTTTTGCCAGCATCAGGGCTTCGTCCCCGACACTCGCTGCGTCATCCGCCTTGGCATCTACAGCAAACACGCCGCCTCGCTTCCTCTTGTAGCCTCTGGTGACAATGCCCGGGCTGAACCCCCGCTGTTTCAATCTTTTTGAGAGCAACTCCACCACAGGCGTTTTGCCGGTCCCTCCGACCGTAATATTTCCCACACTCACCACCGGTATATGAGCCTTCTCGACCTTCAGCATCCCTGTCCGAAAAAGAGATTCCCTTATTGCCAGACAGCCCCTGTAAATCAAGGACAGGAATCCGAGCGGAATGAAAAGGAAGGCGCGAAATAGGCCGGCCTCTCCTCTCCATATCTTGACTATGATATTGCCCATCAGTGTGGAGACGTTACTTTACTTTAAAAACGTAGGAAAGTCAACGGGATCGAGCCCATCCGTCTCGTCCAGATTCATCTTGACATCCTGCAGGTTTTCTTTTAGAAATGAGACAGGTATTTCTAAATCCAAGGGGAGGGATTATGAGAACCACGTCCGCACTTCTATCTTCCGTGTTTCTGTTTTTCTTCATAACTTCGGCAGGGGCGCAACAGACCATCACGCTGGGCATTCCCACATCGCTCAAACTGCTCGAGGGGGCCGAAGGCAATAAAGCCGCCATTCTCGCCGTAGAAGAGATCAACGCCAGGGGAGGAGTGCAGGTCGGAAAAGAAAAAAGGCTCCTCAAAGTCGAATCGCTCGACATACGCGACGGCGAACCTGGGGTGCCCACCTCGGAAGCGCTCCTCGGCATTGAAAAGCTGATCCTTGACAAGAAAATCTATGCGGCGGTGGTCGGAAACTTCAGGTCTGAGGCGCTTCTCGCTGCCATGGATATCTACTCAAAATATAAGGTCATTAATATAGGAACGATCGCGATGGCACCCGCATTCCAGCAAAAGATTCAGAGCGACAAGGAGAAGTACAAGTATTCATTCAGGAACTGTTTAGATTCACTATACCTCGCAGGCTATATGCAGAGCATGATGAAGTTCATCTCCAAGGAGTTCGGGTACAACAAGGTTTTCATCGCCACACAGGATGTGCTCTGGGCGGCAGGAACAGGTTCCATGATGGAGAAGTGGTTCAAAGAGAACAGCTGGACTGTAGTCGGTTTTGATAAGTATCCGGTAGGTGCGTCCGATTTTTCGCCCGGTCTCTTGAAAGCGAAATCAGCCGGCGTCCAGGTAATTCTGGCCATATTCGACATGCCGACAAGCGGCATTCTCGTGAAACAGTGGGAAAGCATGAAGGTCCCTGCGCTCATGGCCGGGTTCATATCGCCGCTCATGGGGTCCAAGGCGTGGAAGACGTTCGGGAGTGAGATCGATGGAGTCCTGAATGTTGTCTTCGAAATAGGTTACTTCCCGATTAAGGCCTATCCACCAACCATAAAATTCAGTGAAGCGTATGCGAAAAGATGGAAAGAAGACATCCAGTCAGGCCACGGCGCTGCTCCTGCCTACGACTCAGTCTATGTTCTTGTCGATGCAATCGAAAAGTCAGGCACGACAGATCCTGAAAAGGTTGTAAAGGCAATCCAGGAGACCGATATGGCAGGCGTGGTGGGAAAAATAAAATTCAACAGCGGACACCAGCTCATTTTCGGGGAGAATCCGAAAAATACGGCATGCGGAGCCGTAACGCAGTGGCAGAAAGGAAAAACAGCCGTTGTCTGGCCTGAATCGATAGCTGAAGCTAAGATACAGAGACCGGCCTGGATGAAATAATGCCGGTTTTTGCTTGACATAATTCTTCCAACTGCTAGCATGGAGGGTAACAACCGTCTGACTCAGGCTGCGTCTTCATACATGTAAAATTTTGAAAAAAAGGGGGGCATTATGAGAGGCGCGATAAAGCTGGTCTTTTCTTCTGTCTTGTTCTTTTGTCTCATTGGCCCAGCGTATGCTGCAGATCCAATTCTCCTGGGCATTCCGACCTCACTCAAGCTCATAGAAGGTTACGAAAGCAACAGGGCTGCGATCCTCGCCGCAGAGGAGATCAACGCTAAAGGCGGCGTCACCGTAGGAAAAGAAAAACGATTATTAAAGGTGGAATCTCTCGATATCAGGGATGGCGAACCCGGCGTCCCTGTCTCGGAAGCGCTCCTCGGTATTGAAAAACTTATCTTGGATAAGAAGATATATGCTGCCCTCGTGGGTAATTTCAGGTCGGAGGCGCTCCTGGCTGCAATGGACATTTACTCCAAATACAAGGTGATTAATATCGGCAGTATTCCAATGTCCCCCAAGTTCCAGGAAAAGGTGCTGAGCAATCCTGAGAAGTACAAATACTCGTTCAGGGTATGTCTTGAAGCCACCGGCCTCTCCAAATACATGAGCGGCTTGATGAAGTTGATTGGTAAAGAGTTTGGCTACAAGAAGGTATTCATTGCGACTCAGGATGTGCTCTGGGCAACAGCCACAGGCTCGATGATGGAAGCCTGGTACAAGGAGAACGGCTGGACTGTGCTCGGATTTGAAAAGTATCCGACCGGTGCTTCAGATTTCTCCTCGGCGCTGATGAAGGCAAGATCAGGCGGCGCAGAGCTTATTCTGGTGGTATTCGATATGCCTACGAGCGGCATTCTGGTGAAGCAGTGGGCGAGCATGAGGATTCCGGCCTTAATGGCCGGCTATAATGGCCCGCTCATGGGCTCGAAAGCATGGAGCACCTTTGGTAATGAGATTGAGGGTTCATTGAATATCATAGAAGACATCGGCCCGATTCCGGTGAAGGCGTATCCTCCTGCGACAAAGTTTTATGAGGCATACACAAAACGATGGAAGGAGAGCCCGCAGGCAGGCCACGGGGTCGGCGCCTCCTACGATGCAGTATACATGCTGGCTGCCGCCATAGAAAAAGCAGGAACACTGGATCCTGATAAAGTATCTGCTGCTCTCGCTGCGACCGACATGGCAGGAGGAGTTGTGGGCAGACTGAAGTTTGACCAGGGCCATCAGCTGTTATATGGAGAGGACCCCAAGACCGGCGGCATAGGCGTCTGGTTCCAGTGGAGAAAGGGAGAAAGGGTCATTGTATATCCTGAAGCCGTGGCTGACGGAAAAATAGAAAAACCGGTGTGGTCGAAATAGCTGCGTGATTGTTTACGGTCTTATAAACAGCGCTATCCTTGCCCTGATGGCTCTCGGGTTTAATCTGACCTTCGGAATAAGCGGGGTGGCGAACTTCTCATACGGTGCTATATATGTCGTTGCCGGTTTTCTTACCTGGAGTCTTATCGAGATAGTTCATCTGCCCTTTGCTGTGTCAGCGATAATCACCATCGTGCTGATCGGCATCGGGGGTGTCTATCTTTATAAGGCAATACTCAATCGAATACGTGGGCTAATCATATCCGAAGTCATTGCCACATTCGGAGTTGCCCTCGTACTGCTCGAACTTCTACGCACCATCGGCTTCATAGGTTTCAGATACTCCCTGCCGCCCTTCATAAAGGGATCAGTAGAAATCTTCGGTGCATATGTCGATATTCAGAGGTTGCTGATCATAGCCTTGGGGATTCTGCTTATTCTCGCCATTTATGCATTCACGCACTACACAAGAATAGGGCTGGCATTCAGGGCAATAGCCCAGGAAGAGCATACCTCACTCTCCCTTGGTATAAATCCCGAGCGCATTGCGAGTCTGAGCATGGGCATGGGATCGGCGCTCGGGGCCTTCGCCGCCATAGTTATTCTCCCGCTCGGAACAATTACCGTCGATAGCGGATACGATGTATTGATCAATGCGCTTTCCGTCTGTATTGTTGGAGGTTTGGGCAGCACCTTCGGCGTCATCATCGCGAGCTTCATCATAGGCTACGCGCAGACGCTAACCGCAATGTACCTTTCCCCCCACTGGACCATGATTGTAAGCCTTTGCGCGATACTCATCATACTTGCGGTCAAGCCTTCCGGGCTTCTCGGACATCAGAAAGAATTGGAGGAAAGGGTGTGAAGGAAAAGACAGTGCTAAGTGTTGAGTTTTGAGTGTTGAGTTGAGAGGCGTAAAAGGACAAGATGAAGAGTGAAGCACACCAGCGGAAAGAACGTATCGCAAGGGGCGTAAAGGCCCGCTCTGATGACGTCTACGCCCTCACGTCGTACAAAGAAATGTGGTATCTCCTGTTTCCGAGGGTCGTCCCTGTCATCGGCGTTGCACTGCTCGCATGTTTTCTGCCGCTCTACTGGAAGAAAGTGCTAATCACAACCTGCATCTACGCGATGCTCGCGGTCTCCTGGGATTTCCTGTCAACCTGCGGATTATTATCGCTGGGTCAGGCGCTCTTTTTTGGTATCGGTTCTTATACCGCAGGCAGCTTGAATCATTACTTCGGCATTCCCGTTTTCCTCACCATCCCGATCGCAACGGTGGTGGGGGGGCTTCTCTCCACGGTGATGCTCCTTCCGGTTATCAGGCTACGAGGCATCTATTTCGCCATGGTGACGCTCATCCTGCCGCTCATGCTTATCAGGTTGATAGAGGCGACCAAAATCCTCGGCGGCACAGAGGGATTAACCGGCTTGAGCCCTTATCCAAACATATGGGTTGAACTGACCACGATCATACTGGGGATGTGGGTCGCGCTATTCGCGTTGCGACGCCTTATTACTTCGGACTACGGGCTCATATTTGTGAGCATCAATGATAACGACAGGGCGACCATGGCTTCCGGGATCAACATCTATAAATTCAAAGCACAGGCTTTATTTGTGGGAAGCTGTATCTGCGCCTTTTGCGGCGCGTTCATGACCCATTCCTACATGTTTACCGGAATGCCCGTCTTCGCGTTGGAATTTTCCATTCTGCCGATTGCCGCGTCCGCGATTGGCGGTATCGGCACGCTTGCGGGCCCGCTCCTGGGGGCTTTTGTTCTTGTCCCGCTTTCAGAAATCTTGCGGGAGTTCGGGACATTGCGCATCGTCTTTTACGGTCTCATTCTCGTCATATGCGTGGTGGCCCTGCCAGAAGGCATTTTCCATTACTTTTCGAGGAAATATAGCGAAACGGAAAGGTGGGTGAAGCTGGAATAATGGCCATCCTTGCTGTACGGGGAGTTACGAAGAGTTTCGGGGGCGTGAAAGCCCTGGAGGACGTGAGCGTTGATGTAAGAGAAAACACGCTCCTCGGCATCATCGGCCCTAACGGCTCAGGCAAAACTACCCTTGTCAATATCATAACCGGCTTCGTGAAACCCGACCACGGAAGCGTGCTCTTTAAAGAAAAAGAATTGCTTGGAAAGTCACCGTATAAGATTGCCAACATGGGAATCGGCAGAGCCTTCCAGATGGTCAAACCCTTTTTTCACCTTCCCGCATTTAAGAACATGATCGTACCCCTATCTTCCAACAGGGTCAAGGCAGCCTCAGGTGGGGGCTACGGAGACAAAGACGCAGTGGCGCTCGACGTGTTGGAGGAGGTGGGCTTTGAAAGAGATTCGTCCGTACCCTACAAACCCGCGAGCGTTCTTCCTCATGGCTATTTGAAAAGACTTGAGCTCGCGAGACTGATGGCTTTGCGGAGTGACGTGCTCATACTGGATGAGCTCTTCTCCGGGCTATCTATTGCAGAGGTGACGAGCATCATACCTATCATAGAGAAGCTTCTTCTGGAAGGAAAGACCATTATCATGGTGGAGCACCGGCTCAAAGAGCTCTTCCGCATAGCCGACAAGGTAATCGTACTGAACTACGGAAAGAAGATAAAAGAAGGGCCTCCGAAGGAGATCCTCGAAGACGAAGAAGTGAAGAAGGCGTACCTGGGGGTGGAAGTATAAAGGCCGAGAGAAAAGACACGTTACGGGTTACGAGTTTCGGGTTCCAAATTCTTTTCTTAACGCGCAACTCGTAACCACGCCTTGGGCGTGATGTCGCGTAACAGGTGATTTGATGCTGAAGGTTGAGAATCTGATGGTCTTCTATGAGAATGCGATCGCCATAAACGACCTTTCGATAGAGATCAATGAGGGGGAGATCGTCGGCGTCATCGGCTCGAACAGTGCCGGCAAGACGACCCTCATGAATACTGTATCCGGCCTCCTTCTCGACACCAGGCTGAAGGAGCAGCGCAAAGGAGGCGAGAGAATAAACATATTTGGCAAGATCTCTTTCCTGAACCGGGATATAACCGCTGTCTGGCCTGATGAACGGGTAAAAATGGGCCTCGTGCTTTCGAGGGAGCGCCACCCCGTGTTCGTCGAGAGCGACGTGGAAGAGAATCTGAAGATCGCCTCCTATCTTCTTCCCAAAACCGAAAAGAAGGGCATGATGTCGTATGTTTATCAGATCTTCCCTGCTCTCGTCCCGTTGCGAAGGCGTAAGGCTGGATTTCTGAGCGGCGGCGAACAGCAGATGCTCGCTATCGGCATGTCGCTGATGGCCAAACCGAAACTCATGCTGCTCGACGAGCCGCTTCTCGGTCTGGCTCCGGCAATACAGGTCAAGCTCATCGATTCGATCGTGGCAATCCGAAAAGAAGCGAACGTAACCATTCTGATTTGCGAGCAGTTCGCACGGCCGGTGCTCCCAATCATCAACCGGGGGTATGTTCTTGAAAACGGCATGCTCACACTGCATGGCACTGGTGAGGAACTCTACAACAATCCTGAGATAAAGGCTGCATATTTTGGAGTGTAGTTTTCAATGAATGTGTATCAATCCTTTATTGAAGTCGTAAACCGGTACAGAGGAATGCCCTCGATTATTTATCTCGGCGAGGTACTCACCTACGGCGACGTCCTGGCAGGAGTGGAGTGTCTCTCGACCGGGCTGCGATCGCTCGGTCTCAAAGAGCGCGACAAAATAATTATTTACATGCCCAACACGCCCCAGTGGATTATAAGCTGGCTCTCCATCCAGAAGATAGGAGCGACGGCAGTGCCCATTGCGCCAATCTACACCTCCAGAGATCTCCGCTATATCGCGACAGATTCAGGAGCCCGCACGGTCATGTGCGCGGATACAAATTTCGGGTACGCAAAAGAACTAAGGGAAGAAGGCACATTGGACCACATCATAGTGAGCGGCATGGCTGATCTTCTGCCTCGTTACAAGCGCCTCATCGGAAAGGCTTTTGATCGGGTTCCGGAAGGCAGAATAGAGAAAGGACCAGGCATCACGAGACTCACCGATCTGATGAAAAAAAGAGAAACAGCGGACGGTGTAACCATTGACGAAAAAGAGCCGCTTGAGATGCTCTACACCGGAGGGACTACCAAGAGCCCCAAGGGTGTACCCATCAACCACGCGCTCTTTCTCGACTCTGTTATTGCGCAACTCGAAATAAGCTATCCTCTCATTCCGCCGTCGCAGAATGTAATCCTCCAGGGAGGGCCCCTTTTCCACATTCTCGGCCAGGTCTTCGGCGTGGGGCCTTTTTGCGTGACCGGCGATTGCGTCATCATTATGCCGAAAGTCAATATCGACGCTCTCCTTTACTCCATCGAACGTTATAAGGCAAAGACGTTCTTCGGTGTTCCCGCGCTCTACCGGATGATTCTGGAGAACGACCGTGTAGATTTCTACGATCTCTCCTCTCTGGCCTACTGCTTCAGCGGAGGGGACGTGCTGCCCCAGGAAACGGCGCGACGGTGGAAAGAGAAATTCGGAAAGGAGATTTACGAAGGGTACGGGGCGACGGAGACGTGCGGTGGCGTTACCATGCCGCCGGTTGAGGAAATACGACCCCCTGGCACCATAGGAAAGGTCTTGCGGACAAAGAAGGTGCGCATCATTGACGAGAACACACTGGAAGAGGTGCGGCCGGGAGAAGCAGGGGAACTGATCGTCTCCTCACCCCACATGGTAGGCGCCTACTGGAACAAGGAAGAGGAGACGCAAGAGGCTTTTCTCGATATAGACGGCGACCGGTGGTACAGGACCGGCGATGTTGTCCGAAAAGATGAGAATGATTTTTTCTATTTTGTGGACAGGACGGCCGATACCATCAAGCACAAGGGGTATCGTGTTTCATCATCTGAGATAGAGGCAGCGCTGCAGGAACACCCGGCTGTTCTCTCCGCCTGTGCCGTGGGCGTACCGGATGACAAGGTGGGGGAGCGCATCAAAGCTTTCGTGGTGCTGAAGGAAGATGTGAAAGGCGTTACCGGCTACGAGCTGATCCACTGGTGCAGGGAGCACCTCGCGTCCTACAAGGTGCCCAACTACATAGAGTTCCGCGACATGCTGCCCAAATCGAAAGTAGGGAAACTTCTTCGCCGAGAACTGCGCCAGGAGGAACGCAAGCGCTTCGAGGAGTGATGGGCGGCAACGTCAAACGTCCGTCTGCATTCTGACCTCTGTCTTAGCCGGGTACCCACGACCGACCAATATTTTCATTCGTGGGTGGCACGCTCCAACGTACCCCGAGGTACGCCTCCGCTCCTCGTCACTTGAGCTTCGCGCACCTGAAGCGTTTTACTTGCCGCCCAGGAGCCATGCTGGCCTGTCTTTTGCGTCTGACTTCGTTGCCCTCCAGCCTGTTATGCATCGAAATTTAGTCTGATATGAACATTCCCCGCGAAGCATCCCCACCACGGCTATACCTTTGTAATTAAGTAGTGTTTTTTGAAATAAGCCGTGCTTCCCCGTAGGGGCCGGGAAATCCGGCGGCGCCTCTATCAAAGCGAATACTCCGCATTATAGATGGGATAATCGCGGTAGTGCATCGGGGCAGTCTGCACGCTGGTGAAAGTCTTGATTTTTTTCTTGTCTCTCTTATGGATGGGCAGTAAGATGCATCAGAGCTCGTACGTAAATAGAATAACAAAGGAGGAGCAATGGGCAAGGTTAAATCGATGGTAACGGCTCTGATGGTAATTATCCCCTTAGCGGTATTCCTATTTGTTCCCGGCGCTGCGGCTGCCCCAAAAACAGTGTACATCGGCGGCAGCATGGCTTTGACCGGCGCTTACGCCGAGAATGTTGCAGCGGTTCTGGCTGCCTTTGAAGATTATGCGAAATACGTCAATGAGACGAAACGCATGGCTCCATGGCGAAGCGAGAAGTTTCCGGCTGATCTGACGCTTGAGGTGCTGTGGCGTGACGATGAGTTGAAGCCGGCTAAGGCCTTGAGCATTTACGAGGAGCTGAAAGCGAAAGGGATCTTGGTGTTTGCTGTGTCAGGATCCCCGCAGGCGCTGGCGCTGAAAGAAAGGCTGAATGCCGACCGCGTGGGTGCCGTAAGTTTCACCGCCGGCCCCTTTCTGCTGAAACCCCCGCAAACGATCTTCACCCATTATCCGCTCTACACCGACAGCCTGGCCTCCATTGCAGATTGGTTCAAAGAGAATTGGAAGGAAAAACGCAAACCAAAAGTCGCCTACCTTACCGCTGACAACGCCATGGGCAAATCGATGGAGATACCCGAGATGGAGAATTATCTCAAGAAAACGGGGTATGAGTTCGCAGGTGTCCAGTATGTTCCTCTGGTGCCCAGCACAGCGCCGACCACCCAGCTGATGTGGCTGAAGCAGAACAATGTGGATCTGGCCCTCGGTATTATGGTTAACCCCGGTGCCCAGCCGACCATAAAGGAAGCGGTCAGGCTCGGAATGGGACCGCACTTGAGTTACAAGATAGCGTTTGGTTTTGGCGGGGCATGCCCCTCTGCGATGTTCGAAAGGGATATGGGAACACTCGGTGATGGCGTCTTCAATATAGAGTTTGCTCTTCTATCAATGTCTTCCTGGAAACGTTACTTTGCTTTGTATGAAAAGATCTACCATTGCAAATGGAATTCGTTATCTTGCGCATAGCGGTCCAAAAGAATCACGCCGTTCCTTTGCGGGTCAGGACCATACCCGTACGACTGGAGAAAAGGCAATACATTAACAAGACACTTTGTTGACAGACGATGACGAGGCGGTAGTTGGCATGACCCGCATGATGCTTGGCAGACTATCGATAGACAAGGAGAACCAATGGAGTTCAGCTCTCTTTATCGAGTACTCCTCTGATCGTTTGCGCTATCTCTTTCTTGATCAGGGGTTTCATGGTAAAGGCCCTTATGCCGGCTGCCTTTGCGGAGTGGGCATCCACGACGTGACTGAAGCCCGTGCACATGATGATAGGCATATCAGGCCTCAGGGCAAGGATCTCCTTTGCAAGCTCCAACCCCGTGAGCCC